>CAZFJT010000104.1:0-8343 GCA_964519135.1 uncultured Syntrophales bacterium
AAACAGGATTACAAGGCATATGACATTGACATTAAGTTCACTGATGAGGCCCTTCTTGAAATAGCAAAAATGGCCCGTGAGGAGAAGACCGGCGCGAGGGCGCTCGTGGGTGTAATGGAAAAGCTGCTAGTGGGATTTGAAAGAAAGCTGCCTTCTTCCAGTGTGAAACGTTTCACTGTAACAGCTCAGCTTGTGACGACCCCAAAAGAGACTTTGGAAGACATAATAACCCAGCCTGATCATCCCCTTTCCAATGAAGTGTTCGACGAGGTTGCTTCAGAGGAGAGGCAAGCGCTACATGAAGAGCTTACAACAGGCCAGACGGCCCTTAAAGACAACAATGGAGAGCTCTTGCCTGAATGGGCCATAGAGTCAATAGTCAACGCGGCCATGTCAAAGGGAGCGCCACCTGAGTCAATGGCGGAGCGCTTTTATGGCGTCAAGAACGAGATCCAAAATTTCGAGAAGGAATTTTTCGATATGTATCACATAAGGATCAGATTCACTGAAGACGCCATGCGGGAGTTGATAAGATTAGTTTTGGGCGGTTCCGAAGAAGCCCTCACTGTTTGCAGAAAAATCTTTCAAAATTACCATCATGGGTTAAAGCTCGTTATGGAAAGGACAGGAGAGCCTGAATTCACCATACCCGCTGAAGCGATAAGCGACCCTGAGCGTTTTTTGAATGATATAATCCAGAAGACCTATAGGCAGTCAAATACTAATAAAGATGATTAACTTTAAAAAGGCCTCGGTTTGATAATATGATTCGAACTGGGGCCTTTAAAATAAATATCTTAGAATCTCGATTTTTCATTTCAGGTATTCTTTTGCAAACTCTGCCACCTTTTCCAGCTTTAACCATCCCAGAAATGCAATCTGCCCTTTGTGAGGCGCCCTGCCTTTGTATCCAACCCATTCCAGACAGTATATATCTTTATTGTTTTTTGCCCTGAATAAGCTATATGTCCTTTTATTGTTTGGAAAATAGATCCGAATGAATTCAGAATCCTTGTAATAGCCTTTGTCCATATGCGGTGCGGAAACAATGGATTCCAGCAATACCTTGATGCGATGTTTACCATAAATGCGCCTCTCAGCCCCACCCTTCTTGACCTTAATCATGGCCGGAGGATACTGAGCCATTTCAAACAGTTGCTGTTTTGCGAACTTCTCTGTCAACAAGCCGGCCGTGAGATACGATAGAAAATAAATAACCGCTAAAGCGACTATTGTGGTCATGAGATTCTTGAACCAGCTATCAGGAATGGATCCCTTGAATTTTAACGCCAGTAGAACAACAACACCAATTGCGCAAACAGCGGCCATTGACGGAAGAAGCGCCTGTAAAAGCTCTACTATTCTTGCAAAAAAGATATCCATAGCCTTTCCTCACTCTCTATGAGCATGACCCTCTTAAAACAAGAGATTTCCATAATTGCGTCATATCAGGTCTTGCAGTCACCTGATAACATAATAATTTACCAAAATGGACGCGTCCAATCAGGGAAATGAACATATAAAAGGCCCGGCTATTGCGCGCCGAGCCTTGACCACTGAGCGATTATGCTTTCATTTTCATGGGCTTCTAATAGCCCATCGTCCCTGCCCCTTTTTGTCTATCCAACAACGCCCTTTGATTTACACCCTCTGGAGCGGAAAAGAAAGACTTAATGCTGGACAGGATACCTCCACCAGAGGAATTTGACTGACCCTGCTGACCGGCCTGACCAGCGTACAGTGGAGTAGCTTGGGCCGGACGTTGTGGTTGGGGCGCCACTTGCGGTTGAGCCGGCTGCACGGGCTGTTGTTGTGGCTGCGCGGGTTGGCCATAACTGGGATTGGTGGTTACAGCCATTGGGTTTGGCGCGGCCGCAGCCTGTGGGCGATAATTGGATTGGGGAGGCCCGGCTTCGCCCTCAACGCCCATTAAATCATAGTACCTTTGCTGGGCCATTCTGAGACTATCATATGCGTCTGACACGGCCCTTCTATGGAATTCAGCCTGTAGGGCCTTCTGTTTCTGTTCCTCTTCACTGAGTCTTGCCTGAGCTTGCTCATAAAGGGTCTGGGCTTGTTGCAACTCTTGCATGGCCGCCTGTTGCTGAGCGGCCTGCTCCGCGGCTTTACGCCTGGCTTCGGCCCTTTGTCTGGCTTCTTCTTGGGCCCTGCGCACATTGGGGTCCGCGCTGAAGGCCAGATCAGCCGCGCTTTGGTTAGTAGCCGCCGCATTATTCATATAAGCCTGTTGTCCTGAGGGATAGCCCTGAGGAGCAGCGTTGGCCTGTTGCTGCGGTTGAGCGCCGTATTGGGCCCCGTAAGCTTGACCTTGCGCCCTGGCCTGTGCTTCAGCCTGGGCCATTGCAGCGCTTACCGCATTTTGTTCAGCGTTCCTACCTGATAGATATAGAAATCTCTGTTGTTCCGCGGCTATCTCTTGGGGAGTGGGTATAGGATCCTCTACAGGTCCCTGATTGGCTTGTCTGGGATTGGCTTGCCCAGTGTTCGTTGAGGCCCTGAGAGGTCTATTACTCTGAGGCGCTCTTTGGGGGGCCGGCGCCGCGCCATAATTTGGTTGGGCCTGTTGGACCTGCTGGGCGCCATACGCGCCATACTGGCCGGCCGATTGAGCCTGATATCCAGGTTGGGCCTGTCCGTAGTTATTGTAGTAGTCTGTGGTATTGGAGTACATCTGGGGCTGGGCAGCCTGCGGTGTTGTCGCGTTGCTGTCCTGTGCCGATGGATAATAGCTGGTAACCGGCGCTGAATTGGGGTAATCCCCTTGAACGGCCTGGTAACCGCCTTCTTGCTGCAAATTGTCCAGATAATTATTCCAATATGGATAATAGATGTTCTGCTGGGGATTCCCCTGCATCAGAGTCGAAGAATTATAATTATAGTATGGATTAGATCCGGTCCCGCCTTGCGCCAGCACAGGAGTATTCGCGGCAAAAAAGCAAATGGCCAATATTGCCGGTAATTTTCCCGTTAATCTCATTATGCGTCTCCTTTTGGGCCCCAAGGCCACGTGATCCCGTTATGGATCAAAACATTCCGGCCGCGATAGAATCTTGAATATATGGACCGCCTTTTTTCATGGGCAACCCTCCCATATATTATAACTTTTTTCATAAGAAAATCAATGATGAAAAAAGTTCCATGGGGAAATAATAGCCGGGTAATCTTAACTACATAGTATTATTTGTAGGATTCAGTACTACTACCTGATCTTATTTAATTACTTTCAAAAAGTTTTTGGAACCCTTGCCCGAATCCGGTGGCGTGGGCCCTTTTACCTTCTCATTAAATATCTTGTTCTTTACTCGTATGGAATTGATCATGAAATATACAACTATGGCCTGCTCCCATTCCTTGGTGGGCTTAAAATCAGAAACCAATTTCAGATACTTCTCCTGGAGTTGGGCCAGTGAAGCCTCGTCAAAAGCGAGTATTTTATCTGCAAGCTCTAATAGAGCTTTTTCCATACTCAAGAATCCTCCTAGTTGACCGGTTCTTGGCCCACTTGTCAAGCCCGGCTTGTTAAAATGTTTATTGGGAACCTTTTTGAAAACCTGCTTCCAGAGCTTTTAAATTAAGGCTTCGAACCTTTTCGCGGGGATCCTTTGATAGCTGGGTCCTAATGTCTTCAATTGAAATGGGAAATATGCCCAAGCTTGCGGCATATCCAAGCATCACAACATTTTCCAATTGAACCGCGCCGAGTCCCCTGGCCAGATGAGAAGCATCGATCCTATGGAATGTGTCCAAGCTTTCCTCATGGGAATTCTCCACCACTGCGCCATTTGTTTTCAGATAGTGCGCATTGTTTTTGGTCTCTGACCTGTCAAGGGAGATTATCATATCAGCCTGGCCCTGGCGGATCAAAGAAGACCTGTAAGGGCCTATCCTCAAGTGGCTGTTGATTGATCCCCCTCTAACGGCCATTCCATGGGTTTCCGATGAAATAACGTCCCAACCCTTTCCAGTGGCAATGTCGCCTATTTGCCTGGTAAGAAAGACTATCCCTTGACCGCCTCTGCCGCATAAAACCATCTGTGTCATATCTTCAACCCATCCTTGGCGAAAATTGGCAAAACGCGATTTGTAAGTATCTGAGAAATCACTCAATAGCCTGTACCGCGGAGGTGGGACAAGTATGAACGCACACACCGCAGCCCGCGCACAAATCTATGTTTATTCTCATGCGTTTCTCGCCTTTGACGTACTCAAAAGCGGGACATTCAAGATCTTTTACACATCCCATACAAAGATCACAGGACTCATTGACAGTGTATCTCGTCTCTAGTATTGGCGAGTCGGCCATTCTCACACATGGTCTCCTGGTTATTACCACAGACACACCTTTTCTCTCGGTAAAGGTGAAAGCATTGGCCTTCTCGAGTGTCGTCTCTAGATTTTCATAGTCGTACGGATCCACCACTTCAACAAAACTCACCCCACAGCCACGGGCCAGCTTCTCCATGTCAACCGCTGTACCTTTCGCGCCGTCTGCAAGCTTATCCACTGCAGGAGTGGGTTGTCCCCCTGTCATTGCAGTTATGTTGTTATCCATGATGATCAATACAAAAGGAGCGTTTGTATGAACTGCGTTAATTAGCGCGGGAACTCCTGAATGATAGAATGTTGAGTCGCCAATGGTGGCTACGACTCTATGATCCGATCCATCGGTTTTCACCCTGGAAAAACCTCCGGCCATGCCCACTGAAGCGCCCATACACAGGCATGTGTCTACCGCGGACATGTTCACCCCCAAAGTGTAGCAACCGATGTCCCCTGTGTACACCGCATCCTGAAATACCTTTCTGGAAAGATAGAACGCCGGCCTGTGGGGACAACCAGGACAAAGGGAAGGCCTTCTAGGTTTAATATCAGGTTGAATCCTCTCAGCTTTTGGAACGTCAACAAGGCCTGTGATCAAGTCCTCAACAATCTCCGGAGTGAGCTCCCCTTGGGAGGGAACAGTGTCCGAAAGCCGTCCAAAAACCTTGCGCCTGTCCGTAACCTGGAGTTCCAGCACTGGATATGTCTCCTCAATGAACAGTGTCTTTTCTGAAGAATCCACAATATCATTCAGTTTTTCGGTGTTTGCCGGAAACGGGAGATTGACCTTGTATATGTTAATCTCAGAAAATCTCTCACCTGAGCCTATAACATCAAAAACATGGGAAGACACAGACCCGGATGTAATTATTGAATATTTGGCCGAACCTGGACCTGCAATCAATTGGGGAGTCGCGTCCTGCTCATTCAGGCTGATTTGTTTCAGCTTTTCATTAAGCTCTGCGTGCAATTTGAACCTGAATTTGGGAGTGGCGGCCCACCTGGTCCAGTTCTTTTCAAATTCTCCCACATGCTTGACAGGCCCGACCTTTCCGAGCCCCACACTCTGCCTTGCGTGGCAAACCCTTAAACATGGCCTCAACAAAACCGGGACCCCATATTTTTCAGACAGCTCAAAGGCCTTTTGGGCCATTATCCGGCCTTCTTCAGGTGTGGATGGATCAAATACAGGCGTCTTGGAGAACCACGCGAAGAATCTACTATCCTGTTCGGTTTGACTGGAATGGGGGCCCGGATCATCAGCCACCACTACCACAAGACCTCCACGGGTCCCCAGATAGGCAGCGCTCAGATACGGATCTGAAGCCACATTCAGCCCAACCATCTTCATGACCGCCACTCCCCGGGCGCCTGCCAGGGAAGCTCCATAAGCCACTTCAAAAGCGACCTTTTCATTTATTGACCATTCCAGATAGATTGGGTGATCCAGTTCCTTTTTCCATTTAACAAGTGATTCCAAAACCTCTGATGACGGCGTTCCAGGATAAGCCGCGGCTATTGAACAACCCGCCTCGATTATCCCCCTGGCTATCGCCTCATTGCCGAGTAAAAATCTTCTTTCCTGGTTTGATTTGTCGGTCATGCTCTTTAATCCCGCGTTATTGGCTAATTAGTGGCCCTTAATCTAAGACCTGTGAGAAAACCCTACTTCATAAGATGCCCTTTGGATTCACGTCAATCTAACCGAAGGGCTTTGACCTGTCAATCCGCCTCATTATAAGCAATGATACAAAAGCTTAATCCCTTGCCCCCACATTATATATCGGCCTTCAATTTTTTATATATTCCCTTTTCCCAATCTTCCACTCCGGTCCTGTACCACCTTGAAAATCGTCTGCCAGATGGCCCTCCGGCAATGTTCGTCTGTAGCTCATTCTTTTCCATCTCTGAGATCATCCTAACAGACGGGCTGAACGTGGTCAGATGACCAGAATTCCAAAATATTTGCCCCTGGGGTATTGTAGCCCTATTGCCCGGCAGATTCCTATTCTTTATGTCAAACCCCAAGATATCCGGAAGTTTGCCCCCAAAGAAAATATTTTTAAAATCAAACCTCCTTTTGCTTCCGTATGGCGCGACCTCACACTCAAGCCCCTTTGTCACAGCCTCTCTGAGTTGTGTCTCTCTGTCTATGCCTTTAAACCACGGTGAGTTCTCATCCATCAGAACATTATCAAAATTTGCGTAAAAACCATTGAATAGGCCAGTCTTTTCGAAAAAATATTCTATGAGATCTTCTCCCAAGCCATATTTGCCAAAGACCACCTTTATTGATTCCGAATATATGGATTCAAAAACAGTGGCCGCGTTGGAATCCGGAGTGTAACGGTAATCCCAGTTTCTTAAGAGATCTCCTTTGTCATTATCAGGAAGCAATGGCAGGTAAATCGGCATTAGAAGTTCAGCCTGTTTTGAGTAGAGATCAAAATGCATTTTCTTTATATATTCAGGATCAACCCGGTCATTTGCCGCAAGAAGCTCCCTGATCCTTTCAGCTCTGTAAGAACCCATAGGGAGATTTATCGGGCTCTCCTTTCCGAATCGGTTCAGATCATCATTTGCCGTGGCAAAGCTTCCTTCCTCTGGATTCAGGGCTGAGGGCAGTTTGTCAGGGTCCATGATCCCATTCCAATCTTTGGCTTTTTCCCACCCTGGTATGGGTATTAAACCGCTTATGCCTTCCGGTCTATTCGGCATAGCGCCGCACATCTGATACCCTATTGAGCCGGATCTATCCGCCAGCAGAAAATTAAATGTTGGGCTGGATACATTCCTCAATATTTTCTGAGCCTCTTGCACAGTTTTGATTTCTCTGACCGCCATGATGGATTCCAGCACATCAGCCCCTCCATCTCTACCGGTAAAACGCATTGCCAGATATTTGCCGTCTTCATCTGGGACTCCCTCCAGAATACCGTGATGATTCTCATAAAATTTGAGTTTTATTGGCGCCTTGTTCTTTGGTCTTATAACCTCTTCCCTGATTTCCAGATCTCTCCACTCTCCATCATAAAGGAATTGCCCATCCTTTATCTCTTCTATGAAAAAATCGATCATGTCCATGAATCCATAAGTTCCATTCCAAGCCAAATCATTGTGGCGACCCATGACCACTATTGGAAGACCAGGCAATGTTATTCCCATCATGTACCTGTCTTCTATCCTCCAAACGATCTCATACCAGAGAGATGGAAGGCGGTTCACTTCCATGTGAGGGTCTCCAGCCAGTATGGGATGGCCCGATTTAGTCTTGGCGCCAGCTACAACCCAGTTGTTGCTGGAACGCAAACAGACACTGTTCACCTTCCACAGATTCGAAGGGGAGAATCCTTGCCGGACCTTAACCTCCTTCATCAGATCATAGTCTATCCGCTCAGACAGGTAAGGAAATAAAGCTTTAATTCGATCTTCGCTTATATCATTCCGAATCAGTTGCAACAGGAACTTTTCCATTTCTCCTTGAGCCTGGGCAAGCCCTATGAATCCTACTACCTTGGCTGTAACCAGACAGTCTTTCACGGTCCATGGACGTGGCCGATAACCTGTCACAAGGAATTCCAATGGTCGCCTTTTTTTCTCAATGGCTGCATTGACCCCTTTACAATAGGACTCAAGATCTTTTCCGGCTTGACTGGACAGCTTTTCCACTTCCTGATCCAGGCCCTTCCACAGAGACAACCATCTCATGTACTTATCCAACTCAATAAGTTCCTCACTTCCTTCAAAACTCTCTGAAGCGGAACCATAAGCTATTTCCCTTACAAGAGCCATCTGGGCAAGGCGATCTACGCCATGAACCCACCCGATCCCATAATGACCGTCCTCTGAGTTGGACGACTTAATATGTGGAACCCCTGCGTTGTCACGCTTAATCGTAACACCCCCGTGGACCGCATTTAACGTGAATTCTTTGCATGATTCATTCATCTATGGACCGACCCTTTCTGTTCATTGAAGCAATCCCTTTAGACAGTTGCGCAC
>CAZFJT010000105.1:0-8342 GCA_964519135.1 uncultured Syntrophales bacterium
ATACATAAAGGTGGTTCCGCAGAATTGAATAAACTCGGTTATCCGGTAATAGGGCAAAAGAAAGCTGAATGGGCCGGACGTATAGGGCCGCACATGGATATACACGGGAATAACTCAAAGAGCTTTCAGGTATTTCGTGATGGAATCGTAAGTCTGCTAGAAAACACTAATATATGTAAATCATAGTGAGTAAGCTTTTTTGCATATTTTTTTGACGCTCATGACATTATTCTTGATTTTCAATACAGTCAGTCAACAGCTCCAAAACGGATTTCACCTCAACTGGCATATCATAGCGGTCCTTTAGATCGTTGAGTTGCGCTAGGCAATTCTGGCAACTGGTTGTGACTATTGTGGCGCCTGTGTTCAGTATTTGATCCCTTTTGCGTTTTGCGTGTTCAAGCCTCTTTTTTGCCATGTCCGTATTTTGCCCAACACTGCCTCCGCCGCCGCAGCAGATATTGAACTTTCTATTGGGCCATATTTCCGCATAATTCGTGCAAATGTGTTTCAAGAGTTCCCTTGGCTCTTCATAGATACCGAGCTTTCTGCCTACATTGCACGGGTCATGGTAAGTCGCGGTCCCTTCAATACAATCCTCTTTCAACTTTAGGGTTCCATCCTTGAAACGTCTGTGGGCGAGCTCTATGACTGATATTACCTCAAAATCCAGCGGCTCTCCCAGCCAGCGTTCAGCGTCGGTGCGCAATACCTTGAAGCCGTGACCGCATTCTGTGGATAGGAGCGTCTTTGCGCCAAGCCTCCTGGTTTCTTCCACCATGTTCCTGATGAGTGTCACAGTTTCTTCATGTTGGCCCATATAATAGGCCCAATTGGTTATGTCAAAGACCTTGGAGGAAAGGGTCCAGTCCACCTTTAGGAGGTTGAGAAATCTTACATACATCTGGAACATGTGTGGATTGGAGGTATATTCTCTGGGGTTGGGAATATAGAGCAATTCCGCGCCCTCTTTATCAATTGGGGCCTTTAAGCTTCCCTCTTCAAGCTCCAACTCCTCTTCAGCCTCTTCAACGAGCCACTCCACGGTATCTTCCCAATCTTCAGCGTCCATTCCCACTGTATTGCCTATCTTGTTTGCCATCTCTATTCCGTCGACAATGCGTTTGGGCGCCTTGCCCTGGGAGTAGGCGAGACCTCTGGCCTTACGCATGATGACGTCCATTTTTAGGTCTTTGGGACAATCGGTGGTGCATCTTCCACATAAAGTGCAGGCCCATATGAATTCAGAGTCCGCCACTTCCTGATCCTCTCCAAGGAGGGCTTTGCGGATGAGCTTCCTGGGATTCATGTCCTCATAAACATCGTTGAGAAAACACCTGGAGACGCATTGTCCGCAAGTAGCGCATAGATCCAGTGTTTGGCCGTTGTGCGCGGACCTTATGTCTTCAGCCAGCCCTTTGTCTTTTACGGCTTCAATATTTGTCGTATTTTGCTCAGTCATTTTTTCGGCCTTACTCACAATTCTTTTTAAACTGACGAATTACGTCGTATAATCTGGCGCTTTCATTAGACGCCACTGTCTTATATTCAAGCTTTGGTATTGCCGGGTTGGCGCCGGGACCAAGGGCTTCCAGTAATGTTTGAACCCTGGCGCCTGCCCAATCGGTTCCGTTTTTGGATTTGCAATTACCTTTATGGCAACCTAGTACAAGAATCCCGGCTACTCCAGAGGCCAAAGAATCGAGCAGCATGGATTCAGATACCGCGCCCGCGCATTCCACCGGCCTGAACATGACCCCTTCCAATGGCTCTATTTCTTTTATGGCCCGGCCTGCTGATCTCTCACAACCCAATACAAGGACCTGCCTTTGGGCGCGTGTAGTGGTTTCAGTTTTTAGCTCAGGTTGGTCTTGCTGCAAATGGATGAATTCAATAGCGTTCTGTGGACATTCACTTACGCATAATCCGCATTCTTCACAAAATACCGGTTCAGAGATGATCTTTGATCTTGCTACTCCAGGGTTGAAAAATATGGCCCTGTGTGGGCATATGCGCCGGCATGTGAGGCATCTGCAGCATGAATCATCAATGGTGATCTTTTCATTGGTTTTGCCGGACGCCAATCCAAGTAACCACCCCCTGGCCTTTACCGCGGCTGAAGCCGCCTGCGCGGTTGCGAAATTGAGGTCACCGGTTCCGGTTATTGCGCCCACTGCAAATACACCATTGGTGAATGATCTACCTGAATGGCAATGAATGCTCTCATCAAGAAGATATCCTGCGCTGTCCTCATCACCATCGGCTATGTGACGCCATTTCTCGATAATATCGTCCGGGTCTGGTTCTGTGGCCACAATGACCCTATCACATTTAATCTCAATTGGGTCAGGTCCTGAAATCCCATCCACAACCCGAACCACGAATCCTCCATTGGTAGGCGATGATTTTACCTCCGGATATGTTTCGCTGTGCCTGAAAAACCTGACACCCTTAGACTTGGCCTCATCGTACTGGGTCTCACCGTAAATGTGGCGCACTGGAACATGTCTCATTATTACCGAGGACTCTCCACCGGCCTCAATGTTTTCCATGGCCCTGACTATAGCGGCCATTGCCGGGCCAGGGTCCGAGGTTTTCTTATAATCCAAGAGAAAGACCACCTTGCCCCCGGGATTGCATAACTTACCTGAGGGCACGGGTTCCACATCGGCCGGTAATGACAGATCAGCGTTTTTGGGCCGCAAATCAGGGGCGAGTATTACACAGCCATTGTTAATACGCTCTCCATTCTTCAAAATAAGCGTGAAATCAGAATCAAGCCTCTTCATGGTTTCTATTTCCGATAGCTCGAACCCCCTGAAAAAACCATGACCTGATTGAATGACAGCAGCTAATTTAGAAGATGGATTCGTAGCCAAGGTAGAATGTATATACGCGGAAGGTTCTTGGCAATACACTAAATTAACATCTATATTCATAGATCTCATCATTGCGCATATGAGATGGGCAACCGGCCCATTGCCCACTATCATTGCCGGTTTAAGTCGTTCGGTTTGAGCGCGGGGCTTGTTATTGACAATTTCAGCTTCCATCGCCATTCTCCCTTGTGGCCAATATATCCTTGATTATCGCCAATGTAGCCTGTCCTGACTGTAATAGGGTTGTTTCCAAATCCATTGGAGCTTCACATGAGCCGGCCAGGTAAGCGCCATTAATATTGGAAGCCCAGGGCGCCAACTGGTCAGCGGCCATGAAATAGCCTGATTCGTTGCTCTTGATTTCCATGCAATACGAATCAAAAGGCGTAAATTTCCTCGGCCTCTGTCCAACTGATAAAATAATATTATCAAAGCGTTCTTTGGTGTTGTGGCTATTCTCTTCAATCACTATCTCCAATTTATCATCTTCAGCCTGAGTTATCTCTCCAGGTACTCCCTGAACTAATCTCACTCCCTTGGAAACAGCCTCATCCATCAATTGGTCAGCCATCTTTCCGGCTATTTGCAGATCAATGTAAAAGATAGTGACATTCCAGTCAGGAAATAGGCTCAAAAGCTTTAAAGCAGCTTTGAGAGCTGTTTTGCAGCAGTACTGTGAGCAATAATTAGCGTTTATTGACCTGTCCCTTGATCCAATACATTGGAAAAAAGCAATGTCAAGCGGATCGGTATTTGGGCCTATGAACGTTGAGAGATCATGGCGCCTAATCGCTTGACTCAGTTCAGGCAAGGTATGAACACCTTTTAAGCGCCCATAACCCCAAAACATCTTTTCAGTGGGGTCATAAGGTTCAAAGCCTGTGGCAATGGCTATGCGTGACGCGCCAACAGAGTCCTTTGCGCCTGTTTTCAGATTCTCATATGTGACCAGAAAATCACCGGTCTCCTCAGTCACGCTGGAGCAAGCGCTGTCAAGAATAACTTTGACGTAGTCCGATTCCTCAACAGCCTCCCTTAAATCGTTCACGTGACAGACAAAGCATCTTAGGCAATGGTCTGTAGCCAGACAAGGCCACTTATTTGTCCAACCGCCCAATTGCGAGTCCTTTTCCAATATTGTGGAGGCAATTCCATTATCAGCCAATCCTTTGGCCACATTCAAGCCTGCAGGGCCTCCGCCGATTACAATCACCGGTTTTTCTGAGCTTTCTATCATATGGTCGCCTTTACTGATGTTTTGATGTTATATGAAAAGACTTCAACATAAAAAACATTGATACGAATGCTTGCAATTGGTTCAATCAAATCCGTTACCATGCGTTGACTGAAAAACCTGGTAAGCGCATGAGATTTGGGGTAGTCAGCGAGACTCCCATCGCGTGTTTAAGGTTATCGATCGCCTCCCTTGTCTTTCCTAAACGCGCCAACGCGACTCCCTTGTTGTTGTAGGCCTCAGAACAGTCTGGATTCAATGTGATGGCCCTGTCATAATCCGGCAATGAGTCCCTGTAATTTCCTGTCATAGCCAAGAGATCAGCCCTGATCAAATAGTACCGATAATTATTTGGGTCGATTCTTATGGCTGAATTTATATCAGAGTATGAATTATCTTCCTGAAAGGTGTTTAAGTAAGCCTTTGCCCTTAAAAAAAGAGCCTCCAAATTATTGGGATCGGTTGTGATTACTTGTGACAGGTCCTTGATGGCCTCTTTGTACAATCCATTTTCCACTAGGAGCTTACCCCTTGCCACAAGGTAAGCGGATGATCCCGGGTCCATACTTACAGCCATATTCAGGTCCATGAGGGCTGATTTGTGATCACCTTTATATGAGTTAGCGAGGGCCCTGTAGTAATAGTAATCCGCTCGGGGGGAAGATGCTATGAGCTCAGACAGTACCACCAAGGCCTGAGCTGACCTGCCTGCATGAACGTGGTTCCTGGCCGTATTGAACATCTCCTGGTAGGTTTGCGCGGGCGCCGCGCCAGGCGCCGGCTGGAAATTGAACAAAACCATGATCATTATAAAGGCCGTTATTGCGGTTTTCATCTTCTTCCTTTTATGGGATTAAAGAGTCCCGAACAAAGGGCATTCTATTATATAATAGCGTTCTTGAGCAAGTGGCTGTGGTTTTATGGGATACACTAAAGATTACTGGTGTATAAGTGACCACGGTTCTACGGGAATTAATTGAGAATGCCAAACCGGTTGAGATCTAAGAACATTTATACGCATGGTCAAAGGGTTCTTGTTCACTACCACAGAAGTGACCATTCACTCTTGTGGGGGAAGCTATGTGAGCCGGGCTAGGCCGCGTGAGTCCGATGAGCGAAGTTTCCTGAGCCTGCGAATAAAACATAGCGAATCGGAGCTCTCGCCAACTGGCTCGGCGCCGCTTGTGGCTGAAAGCCATAGTTCAGTAAGTGCTGCTCGCGATGACCTTTACTTTCAGGTCTCATATACGTTTAGGAAGCAAAGCCGCGCCTAAGTGAATCCATACCCAAAGAATTCATGAAAACTTGACTGAGAGTATATCCGGTGATAACTGTTTCCTGTATTACTTCATCAGTCATGGGACAGCCTCAATCGAGACCAACCAATGGATCGTGAAATGGGTTATTATAATCCAGATGATTCTTTGCGTCTTATTTGCTTACGCGCAAGGCCTGACTGAAAGTTATTGATGTCTGGGCGCGAAAATGCGATTTGGATGAGTTGCCATACAATGGCAAGTTGGAGACCTGTTTGAGAAAAGAGGTATTTTGATGCTTACATTTCAAGAATTGATCCTTTCTTTGGAGCAGTTTTGGTCCAAGAGAGGCTGTATCATTCATCAACCATATGATTGCGAAAAAGGCGCTGGAACAATGAATCCTGCGACTTTTCTCAGAGTTTTGGGGCCTGAGCCATGGAACACCGCGTATGTTGAGCCATCCAGAAGACCAACCGACGGCCGGTACGGTGAAAATCCAAATAGATTGCAACACTATTTCCAGTACCAGGTTATACTCAAGCCCTCGCCCCTGGATGTCCAGGAACAATACATTGAATCTCTGTCCGCATTTGGCGTTGATCCAATGGAACATGACATCCGTTTTGTGGAGGATGATTGGGAAGCGCCTACACTAGGGGCCTGGGGAGTAGGTTGGGAGGTATGGCTAGACGGAATGGAGATTACCCAGTTCACATACTTTCAGCAGGCCGGCGGCATAGATCTTAAACCGATCTCTGTTGAGATTACCTACGGAATTGAGCGCATCTGCATGTATCTTCAGGGCGTTGAGAACGTATTCGACTTGAAATGGACAGGGGATGTCACCTACGGAGACGTTTATCACAAATCCGAATATGAGGGCTCAGTGTATAATTTTGATCGCGCGGACTCTAAAATGCTCTTTGAATTGTTCAATATGTACGAGGCTGAAGCAAAATCCCTGTTGGAACATGAGACTCCACTTGTAATACCCGCGTACGAATACTGCCTGAAATGTTCCCACACATTTAACCTTTTGGACGCTCGCGGGGCAATAGGGGTTGCGGAAAGAACAGCTTACATACAAAGGGTGAGAAATCTCGCTCGAGCTGTGGCCTCGGCTTATGTAAAACAACGGGAAGACATGGAATATCCTCTATTAAATAAGTTCTCACAGGTGGGCGGATAATATGAAATATGAATTTTTGTTGGAGATAGGAACCGAAGAAATCCCGGCCGGGTATATTCCACCTGCGCTTACGGCCGCCAAGGAAAGTCTCTCAAAGACTCTTGAAAGTGAAAGGATCGAATTTGACTCGATCAACACCGCTGGAGGCCCAAGACGGCTGATCATGCATGTGGAAGGGGTTGGTGATACCCAGGAGACCCGAGTGGTTGAGAAGACCGGTCCACCAAAGGCCCAGGCCTTCGACTCAGATGGTAACCCCACTAAAGCCGCTTTGGGATTTGCAAAAAGCCAGGGAGTTAAGCCGGAAGACCTTGAATTGATGAACACGCCCAAAGGAGAAGTTGTCGGAATCAGAAAGGAAGAAATCGGGCGGCCTACCATTGATATACTCTCAGAAAAATTGCCTGGTTTAATAGAATCCATTCCATTTCCTAAAACAATGCGGTGGATGAACCTGGAGGCCAGGTTTGCCAGACCTGTGCATTGGATAGTCGCTCTTTTTGGGAATAAAATAGTCCCTTTTGAATTTGGCGCGGTCAAAAGCCGCGATAAGTCCAGGGGGCATAGATTCACACATCCCCAAGAATTTAAGGTTTCGTCATTTAATGACCTTGCCGCTTCCTTGGAGGAGAGGAACGTAATAATCTACTCTGAGGATCGTAAATCAATGATCGAAAAAGGAGTGGGAGAATTAGCCCGCAAACTGGGGCTTACCATTAAGCTGGACCAGGATCTACTCGATGAAATTACCTATTTGGTGGAGCGACCGTACCCGGTTATTGGTACTTTTGCAGAGGATTTTCTCGAGTTGCCCGCGGACATATTAACCACATGTATGAAAAAGCATCAGAGGTATTTTTCAGTCCTGGATGAATCCGGGAAGATTACCAATCATTTCGTTGCTGTAAACAACACTCCCGTAAAGGATGAAAAATTATCCGTCCAAGGTCATGAGAGAGTTTTGAAGGCAAGGCTGGAGGATGCGCGGTTCTATTACAATGATGATAGAAAGAAGCCTCTGATAGAGCGTTTAGATGCTCTCAAGGGTGTTGTTTTCCATTCCAAATTGGGCTCCTCTTATGAGAAGGTTGTGCGTTTTACACATTTGGCCGGTCTGTTGGCCAGGAAATTCGCTCCGGATAGTATCGGGGAAGTGGAAAGGGCGGCCCAACTGGCGAAGTGCGACCTGGAAACAGGTATAGTGTACGAGTTTCCAGAGCTCCAGGGTATAATAGGCAGTTATTACGCAAAAATGGATGGCGAACCGGACGTTGTGGCCCATGCCATAAGAGAACACTACCTTCCCGCGAGCGCAGGCGGTAAGCTTCCCTCAAATATTGTGGCTTCTATGGTCTCCCTCGCGGATAGGATAGACACTATCACCGGATGTTTTTCAGTGGGAATGATACCCACAGGCGCGGCCGATCCGTACGCGTTACGACGCCACGCCCTTGGTGTGATACAAATCCTTATCAATGTGGGAAAACCTTTGGATCTTTCAGAGATTATCAGGGAAGGCGTGGGCCTGATGGGAGAGAGAAGAGTGAAAGATCCTGAAGAGATCCATAGGGAGGTGAAGGAATTTATAAGAACCAGATTCGTTAATTTGCATGTTTCATTGGGTTATCCACTGGATGTGGTCGAGTCAGCGGTCAGGGCCTCCTTTGATGATGTTGTGGACGCAAGGGCCAGAGTGGACGCGCTCACAAAATGGAAACAGGAAATGGATGTTGATTCGATAATCATAGGATTCAAGCGCGCGGCTAATATCTTGAAAGATA
>CAZFJT010000106.1:0-8311 GCA_964519135.1 uncultured Syntrophales bacterium
TTATGGGCATATTTTTATGAGCCATTTCGCGTTTAATTTTGAGAACTGGTATAGTTGGTGTGAACGAAAAAAAAGATGAACCGGGATTTCCACTTTGATATTTGCGGAAGATCCCGGTTATTGAATCAGAGTATTAGTTTTGGCTACATTTGGCCGAATACCTGGTCAAGGTCATCGTCGGATACACCGAATACTATGTTGTGAGGGGGTAGGGGTTGTTCAGTGAAGAACGTGGGAAGTCTATCATCCGCGCTGGTGAATCCTGCGGCTTCATTAAAGGCCTTTTCCATTTTTAAAATCTTCTTTCCGTGGTCCGTTACTCCGTTAAGATCAAAGTCGAATCCATAAGCCGCTGAGATCATTTGGGGGATGGCTTCGAGCCCACTGGGTATGTCAAGAATGGCAAAGGCAGTAAACACGCAAAGTCCGGCGCTGTCCAGCGCGGCTGTAGCTATTTGAAGATTCCTGGAGAGATCGACCTGACCTTCATGTTGCAATGGGTCACATATGCCCCCCACACCCATAATGTTTGTGGCCACAGCGTAACCCGCGGTATGGTCCCCCCCCATAGGAGTTGTCGCGTAGGTTACGCCTATTCCCATGCATGACCTTGGATCATACGCGGGCAGTCCCTGTCTTTTGACAGCAGGCACGTGGTCAACTCCAAAGGCCTGGCCCACAACAGCGCAACCGTTTCCAAGGATCCTGCCAAGTGGTGTGCCTTTACCCATCTCATTGAGCATCTCGATGGCGCCCTGGGCGTCTCCGAATTCCTTGACCCCAGCGTGCATGGCCACGGCAATTGCGTCGCCCACCTCGATGGTATCCAGACCATAATCATCACAGAGGTAGCTTATTTTGGCAATCGCATCCAGGTCGTCTATGCCGCAGTTGGCGCCATTGGCCCAAACCGTCTCGTACTCAAGGCCTGAAGTGAGATAGTTCCCGTCCTTGTCATTATACACGTTTGAGCACTGTATTATGCATGTTGTGCAGGCTGAGTGGGTTGTTTTACCTGTTCTCTCTTGGATCACGTCATGCATTGTTTCACCGCTGATCTTAGACGCTCCTTCAAATCGCCCTTCTGTAAAATTTCTGGTAGGAAAAGCGCCCGCTTCATTTATCACATTTACCAGCACATTGGTGCCATAAACGGCAAGTCCGCCGCCTGGTTTAGTGACGTCATGGGTTCTAAGGGCTTCCCTGAAAGCTACAGTGGCTTCCTTAAAAGCATCCTGGTTAGCGTACTGAAAACCCGGGGCTTCGGAATCATCTATCACAATGGCTTTGAGGCCCTTTGCGCCCATAACCGCTCCAAGGCCTCCCCTGCCCGCGTGTCTCGCGGGTAAGCCCATTGTGTCGGTGACCGCTATTGACGCAGCCGACATCTTGTGTTCCCCAGCCGCGCCTATGGATATTATCGCCACTTTAGCGCCATGCTTTTCCTTGAGTTTTTCGCATAGCTCATAATTGTTCATACCTTTAAATTCGTCGGCCTGATTGAGTTGCGCCCCGTCCTTGTTGACATACAGGTAGCAAAGTTTGCCATTAGGAGCGGCGTTTTCAGCCACAATACCGGCCACATTCAATTTGCCCATCTTATTGGAGGCGTTCCCTCCCACGTTGCTTTCTTTTATGGTCCCAGTCAAAGGGCTCTTGCCCCCTACTGAAAGACGTCCTGAATTAGGGCAAGTGGTTCCTGAAAGCAACCCGGCAGCGAAAACCAACTTGTTTTCAGGGCTCAAAGGATGGCATCTTGGTGGGGTCTCAGAGGCCACAATCGCCGATGTGAGCCCTCTACCTCCAAACTCCGCATACGCGCCTGAAAGATTGTCAGTATTAAGGTTACCTGTGGCTAAATCCACCCTTATTAGTTTTCTCATTTAGTCCTCCATGTATGCTGATCGTAAATAAAACGGAAACTTATGATTTGTTGGATTTCCCATTGCCAATGTCTCTAAATAGCTACGTTATACAACGATCTATGATCATATTAGGCCCACCATTGGTCGGTGTCAATACAAATAAGCTGTAAAATTAAGTAGTTATGGGAGTTTTGACATAACCTGACCACCCGTGGAAATCAAGAGTTCTTATAATCCGAGGATTAGACCATCATTCCATGTATAATTTTGGTGGAGGACGGATAGAAATCAGGAATTGTTCAAGGAAAACATTGCTGGACCCGGAGAATAGGGCTGGTAATTTCCGGAGGTTTTCTGCTAAATTAATTATTTAAGGTCACTCAATTTTCCCGGAGTGGCGGTGTGTTTACTTTGCCAACATTGAAAACTTTTTAATATTTGATACAAGAACCCAAATACTGTGAGGCGATAAATATGGCCAGATTCTTTTCAAGAAGTAAAAAACCTACCTTGCATGACGCAGTGGCCAAGGGCGATTACAAGCTGGCAAGACAGCTTATCAAAGAAGGCGCCAGTATTGAGGAGAAGAATGAGAATGGATACACGCCCTTAATGCGAGCTGTTCAAATGGGCCATGTCTCGGTGGCGCGAGTGCTCCTGTCCACAAAGGTGAGCACAGAGTCCAGAGACGAAAAGGGATGCACATGTTTGATGGTGGCAGCCTCACTTGGGCATGTTTCTGTGGCTAAACTTCTATTGGCTAAACTTGCAAGGGTAGACGCCACGGACAAGCATAATAATACCGCCCTGATCTTGGCCACACAAACAGGAAGCATGGAAATGATCGAGGTTCTTATGGAAGCGGGCGCGATGCTGGACCATGCCAATAAAGAGGGGAAGACGGCGCTGGTAGCTGCTATGAGGGCCAACCAGCCGCTTATTATGAAGAGGCTTATTGATAAGGGCGCTGATCCCAATGTTCAAGATAAGGTTGGTTATACGGCCTTGATGAGGGCAGCGTATGATGGCCATTTGGGTATGATGAAAATGCTTCTCTCAAAGTCGGCCGAACCTGATATCAAGGACCGGGCCGGTAGAACAGCCCTTATGAAGGCTGCTTTAAAGGACAGGAGAGAAGCCGCGGAGCTACTTATAGAAAACGGCGCGAATGTGGATGAGCGCGATCAGGCCGGTTGGAGCGCCCTTATGGTAGCTGCGGACAGAGGCCATGTTCATCTGGCCAGGCTATTTCTGGAAAAAGGCGCAAAGGTCGATTTGACCGACAAAGCGGGAAGGACAGCTTTGATGTGGGCCGCAAGGGCCGGCAAGGCCAATGTGGTCAGATTGCTACTGGACATGGGCGCGAACATAAACAAACAGGACAGCGCAGGCTTGACGCCACTGACCTGGGCTTCTCAAGAATCTAATCATGAGGTTGTTGAACTATTGCTGGAAAGGGGCGCGAATGTAACCCAGGAAGCTGAAAAAACCATAGAAGTTCTGGTGGATACTACGGAAACCGGAATGACCGAGACCCTTGATCTGACCTTGGAGCGAGGTGTTCTGATAGAAAGATCGAAACGCGCTCCACAAACCGATTTACTAACAGCCGCTGGGGACGGAAGGCTCACTGAGGTCCAGGCCTTGATTGATGGTGGAGCTGATGTGAATGTTAGAAACCGATTTGGCTTTACTCCCCTGATGAGGGCGGCATATGGCGGGCACTTGGATGTGGTGGAATATCTTATAAAAAAAGGCGCGCAGGTGGAATTAAAGGACAGGGATGGTAAAACCGCATTGTTCAAAGCCTGTTCCTCGAACAAGCCTGAAGTGATACAGGCCCTTCTTAATGTGGGCGCAGATCCCAACTCAAAGAACAACCTTGGGATAACGCCGTTGACAAGGGCTGCGTACAAAGGTTACCCAGAGGCCGTAAAAATCCTCATCTCCAACGGCGCGGACATGAACGTAACCGATGACAAAGGCTTTACAGCAGCAGCGTGGGCTGCGGTTAAAGGAAATTCGGACGTGCTCCAGGTCCTTGCGGAAGCGGGCGCGCCAATGGTGGAGCAAGCCCAGAATACGGTTGACCAACAGCCTGAGGATATATCAGCAGAGGCGCAAATCGACAAAGAGGCTTTTGTGTCTTCATCCCAATTGATGGATGTGGCCCAGGTTCATGGGGAGGATCTCATAAAGGCTTGCGTTGAAGGGGACACCAATCAGGTGGACCAATTGATCGGCTTAGGGGCGGATGTGAACTATAAGGACAAAGCCGGCCGAACTCCTCTGATGTGGGGTTGTTTTAAGAACCAGAAACATATAGTGGATCTACTTCTAAATAGAGGCGCGGACACAGGCCTGCAGGACAGTGGCGGCAGGAACGCTTTTATGTGGAGTTCCCTGTACAGTGATGAAGACGTTTGTCAATTGATCCTTCATCACGGTTTCGACTTGAATCAGGCTGATAAAAATGGCAGAACAGCCCTGATCTGGGCCGCGGTCACCGGAAAACCGGATTTAGTAAAATTAGCTCTTACCTACGGCCCTGAACTGGACGCAAAGGACAAGGACGGGAGAACAGCTCTAATATGGGCTTGCGAGAAAAACCTCCCGGATGTGGTAAGGCTTCTTTTGGAGTGGGGCGCGGATGTAAATGTTAGAGACCCTGGAAAAAGGACTCCATTGGAGATTGCTTCAGACGGAGGATTCGCTGATGTGGCCGGAGTGTTGATGGAGCACTTACAGCCCGGCGCGTAGAGGCTCATACTTTGCTGATTAAATTTTATCCAGTGTAGGCGAAATGGTTAATACTTTGACTCGATCATTGCCATGCGTTATAGCCATCAAGAGGATCGAGGAAGTGTTGAAAAATTATTTATGGTATAATAATTACGTAATGTAAATCACCAGAGGACTTGCGCAAAAAAAATATAAAATGATAGCTATTTACAAATTAAGATTAATTTGGATACAGAAGGCGTAGGATACTCTGATAAAATTTACTATTTAGATTAGGATGGAACCAATCAATGAGGGGGATAAGCGGCAGAGATCTTATTCAGATATCCCTTAGGCAGGCCTTTAGGAATAAAAGGCGCTATAAGAATGTTCTAATCGGGTTGGCCCTTGGTGTGGCCGGACTGGTGACTGTTTTGACCATGGGAGATTCAGTTGAACAGGACCTGGGGAGCAACCTAGAGATGTTGGGTTCTGCGACAGTGGTTAAGGCCATGTGGGATTTTGACAGTTGTAGAAGGTGGCACCATGGTGAATATCGTAAACAGGACGTGGATGACTTGAAGCGGTTGCCCGGCGTCAGTATGGTGGCGCCCACGGTCTGGAAGATGGGTGTGCCTGTATGGAATAACGACAAGAAATCTCGTGTTCGACTTATGGGGGTTGAAGACAATTTTTTTGCCGCGATAAATGTATCTGTAGAAAAAGGCAGAATAATAAATCCCTTAGATGAGGCCAAGCGTAGAAGCGTAGCCGTTATCGGAGATAAAGTGGCTGATGAGCTTTTTAGTTCTCCTTCTGTGTTAAATAAAAAATTATTCATAGATGGGCACTCTTTTGATGTAATCGGTGTCATTGGAGGAGTGAACTCCAAGGAATTTGAAAAGACAATCTTCATTCCGCTCAGTGTGGCCAGATCCAGAATATCAAGGATGTTAAAGATAAGAGATATATATATCAGGGCTATCAACTGGGACGCTGTGCCGCTGGTGCAAAAAAGGGCCCATCGTCTTTTGGCCGGAAATCAACCGGGCTATTCAGAGGCGATGTTTGTGAGACACTTTCCTGAAAGGATTAAAACCATTCAAAACACCGTGCTTCTTGTGAAACTTTTCATATGGGCGTCAATAGGAGTCACCATACTATTGGGAGGTCTTGGTGTAACTTCAGTGATGATGGCCGCGGTCAGGGAAAGGACAAAGGAAATAGGCCTTAGAAAAGCTGTGGGCGCGACCAATGGAATGGTCATGGCGCAATTCCTTGTGGAATCGGTCATTATAAGTGTTTCAGGGGCTTTATTGGGACTATTGTTGGGTTTTGCCGCTGTGGAGGGAATAAGGTATTTTCTGCACATTCAGCCCCAGTATAAATTCTTTGTCATAAGCCTTTTTAGCTCATTGATTTTGGGTATTTGTCTTGGGGTAATCACCGGGATGGCGCCTGCAAAAAAGGCCAGCGAGCTTACCACAGTGGACGCAATGAGATTCGAATAGCCTCTTTAACCGTGTTTCTGTTCCTATTTCGCTCCGGAGTTTGACACCATACCCATAAATGTGTAATCCTTCGCCTGGACATTTCCAATAAGGATTAAGAAAAATATTTTGAGGCTTTCTCTCACCATTACATCTCCCCTTGAATATTGAGCGTCCAGTTCGAAAAGACCCAAAGGCCGCCGTATTTTAATCATGAAAACTAAAGGAATGATCGAAATAGGGGAATAGACGCCACCCTGCGCTCTGCTGTGAAGGAGAGGTATAATAATGAATATATGTGAAAATGAAATCAATGACCCAGGCGAGGCGCAACAGATTGGCCGTTTTTTCCCATTACTGGTCCAAGTCGACACTTTGAAGGTTGCGGCGGGCAATTCCAGATGGGATGAGGAAGGACTTGCGGGTCGAATCCCGTATTGGGCGATAGTAGCTCAATCTAATTGAGCCCATGCTTTAATGATAATATTGAAATGGATAGGGGATCAGTCATGAAAAGATTTCAGAACCTTGGGGCAACTTACCTGGACGAGGACAAGGCTGAGTTTTTGGTATGGGCGCCTGGTCATGAAAAGGTTGAATTACACATTATGTCTCCTTTGGATAGAATTGCCCGGATGGAGAGGATTAAGGGAGGTTACCATCACTGCATTTTAGAGGGCTGCTCTCCTGGCCACCTGTACATGTTCAGGCTTTCAGGTAATATGGAAAGGCCTGATCCAGCCTCAAACCACCAGCCACAGGGGGTCCATGGGCCATCCGCGATTGTGGATCACCGATTCGATTGGACGGACACGGATTGGCATGGAATGGACATGGAAGACTATGTGATATATGAGCTACACATAGGGACTTTTACAGACAAAGGAACCCTGGACAGCGCCATCGAATATCTGACGGGTCTGAGGGATCTGGGAATAACCGCAATCGAGCTTACCCCGGTCTGCCAATTCCCTGGGAAAAGAAATTGGGGTTATGACGGAGTTTATCCATTCAGTGTCCATCACGATTATGGCGGGCCGGACGCGTTGAGGAGATTTGTGAACTCATGCCATGGGCTTGGTATGGCCGTGATTCTCGACGTGGTGTACAATCATCTTGGACCTGAAGGAAACTATCTTAACGATTATGGGCCTTATTTCACGGACAAGTACCGCACACCCTGGGGTTCGGCCATTAATTATGATTCAACCCATAGCGACCAGGTCAGGCGCTATTTCATTGAAAACGCGGCCATGTGGGTAGTTGACTTTCATATTGACGCGCTCAGATTGGACGCGATTCATGGTATATTCGATTTCTCAGCAAAACATATTTTACAGGAAATGGGAGAAGTGGTTTATATGGAGGCCTCTAAATTGAACAGAAAGGTCCATATTATTCCTGAGAGCGATCTCAACGACTCCCGCCTCATAAGATCCAAGCAGGAGGGCGGATATAACCTCGACGCCCAGTGGAACGACGACTTTCATCATTGTATTCATTCCTTGGTTACTGGTGAGAGAAAGGGCTATTACGAGGATTTTGGCTCTCTCGATCATCTGGCGAGATGCTTAAAGGAACGGTTCGTTTACTCAGGCCAATATTCCAGTTACAGAAAGCGAAAGCATGGTAATAGGGCATGGGATCTACCTGGATCAAGGTTTGTTGTGTTTTCCCAGAACCATGATCAGGTGGGAAATAGGGTATTGAGTGACAGGTTGTCCAACTTGATATCATTTGAAGAGCAAAAGCTTGTGGCCGGTCTTGTTTTGCTATCCCCATTCATACCATTGATATTCATGGGAGAAGAATATGGAGAGACCGCCCCATTCCCCTATTTCATAAGCCACGGGGACCCTGATCTAATCCAGGCGGTTAGAGAGGGAAGAAAAAGGGAGTTCCAATCATTTCAATGGGCTGGGGAACCAATGGACCCCCAGGGTGAAGAGACCTTCCAAGCCGCGAAGCTCAATAGGGATCTAATGAAAACCGGGCGCCATGGGGCCCTTTATTCTTTTTACAAGGAATTGATAAGTTTGCGGGCGAGACTAAACAATCTGTTCGACTTTGACCCCCGGAACATTCAGGTAGTATCATGGGAAGATGAGGGGCTTTTGTTGATTAGCAGGGAATGTGAAGGCAATACGGCCATATACCTCTTTAAGTTCAAAGGCGAAAGTAAGGAGCTGGTTTTACCGATTTCCGACGGCAAATGGCAAAAGGTGATCGATTCAT
>CAZFJT010000107.1:0-4717 GCA_964519135.1 uncultured Syntrophales bacterium
ACCGCCATATATACGGTTTAGACAATGCTCCATTCATAAGCTTTTGAAGCGCTGATCGAAGGAGTTATCGCCCTACGCGCAGTAGCTCCCCTCCTGTGGGTTGCGCAATGTGCGCTCTTGGAAGCCGTAACCGAGCGCGAAGCGCAAGGTAGGCGCCAGAAGCTATTAATTATGGACATATTTTTATGAGCCATTTCGCGTTTAATTTTGAGAACAGGTGTAGTAATCATGTGCGGGGCTTATTGTTACTCCACTAAAACGACCGGCATATGGGAGAAAAAAATGACGGACAAGTCAAAGAAAAGCAAGAAACAAAAAAATGTTGCGCCCACTTCAGGCAATGGTCCAGAGAAGAAAAAAGAGAATAATTACGATAAAAGGCTCCCGGTAGTCGGCATAGGAGCGTCGGCCGGCGGATTGGGAGCTTATGAGAGCCTCTTCACGAACATGCCGGCTGACACCGGTATGGCGTTTGTTCTGATCCAGCATTTAGAACCGAGTCACAAGAGCATCCTTGCCGAGATTGTATCCAAATATACCCAAATGAACGTGAAACAAGTGGAAGACGGAGATCCTTTGGAACCAAATAAGATATATGTTATCCCTCCAAACCGCTATATGTCCATATATAACGGAAAGCTCCTCCTTCATGAGCCCAAAGAATCCACCGGTCCTCGGGTTCCGATCGACTACTTTTTCAAATCACTGGCAGAGGATCAAGAGGAGCGGGCTATTTGCATGGTTCTCTCAGGAACAGGCACAGAAGGCGCCGCAGGTATAAGGGCTATAAAGGGCAAATTAGGCATGGCCATGGTCCAGGCGCCTGAAACGGCAAAATATGATGGGATGCCGAAGAACGCCATATCCACTGGATTGGTAGACTATATTCTGGCGCCAGAAGAGATGCCCAAGGCGCTTATGAAATACGTGGACCACGCGCTTTATAAATTACCCCAAAATAGGGAAAAACCCAAAGAACAAGAAAACCAAGTTCTCCCCAAGATATTCTCCTATCTGCGTTCCAGGACTGGCCACGACTTCTCCAGTTACAAGCGCAATACGATCCTCCGTCGTATAGACAGGAGAATGGCCGTCCATCAACTGACCAAATTAAGGGACTACTTGAAGCTATTCCAAAATGATCCAGGAGAGATAGACATACTCTTCAAGGAGCTGCTCATTGGAGTGACCGGCTTCTTCAGGGATAAGGAGGCCTTTGAAGCCCTTGAGGAGCACGCCCTAAAACCGCTCATACAGGATAAAAACGACAATGATTCTCTCAGGATTTGGGTCACTGGATGCGCCACAGGTGAGGAGGCATATTCCATTGGGATACTTTGCAAAGAGATAGTTGAAGAGCTCGAGAAGGATTTGAATGTGCAGATTTTTGCCACTGATATAGACAACAGCGGGATAGAGTTCGCGAGGCAAGGTTGTTATACACAAAGCATCTCGGTTGACATGACCGAGGAAAGATTGGAGGAACGCTTCACAAAACAGAACAATTTCTACAGGGTTAACAAAGACATCCGGGATATGCTTGTCTTTGCCACCCAGAACGTAATCACTGACCCGCCATTCTCGAGGATTGATCTTATAAGCTGCCGGAACCTCCTTATATATCTTGACACGAATTTGCAAAAGAAAGTAATGCCGATCTTTCACTATTCGCTCAGACCCGGTGGTTTCCTTTTTCTGGGCGGCTCAGAGACAATAGGGACTTTTTCGGAACACTTTGCCGTGATTGACAAAAAATGGAGAATATACAGGTCCAAGGACTCTGCTTTACGGGAAAGACCTGAGTTCGGAGTAAGTCCGTCTGTACCAAGGAAATATGATCCCCCTCATCCAGATGGCGCCCCTCAAAAGCCTCTCCATAATTTTAAAAGGCTGATGGAAAATCTCCTGCTTGATGACTATGGCCCAACTGCCTTAATAGTTAATGAAAATAATGAGATAGTCTATATTCACGGAAAGGGGGGGAAATTCCTGGAGCCGTCAACAGGCGCTTTTACAGGGGACATCATGGCCATGGCCCGCGAAGGGCTCAGGCTTGAGCTGGCGACAGCCATGCAAAAGGCCACTAAGCTCGACAGGCCGGTGCGTAAAGAGAATTTGTCCGTAAAAACCAATGGAGGTGTCCAACTGACGAATCTCGTTGTAAAACCCATATCCGACTCGAGCAATCTGAGAGGCGCCCTGGCTATTATCTTTGAGGAGGTCTCTCAGGAAAAAACCGCCGAGTCTAAATCAGAAAAGGACTCCGGGATTGAATCAGAAGGGCAAGCAAAGCTCATGGGTTTACAACATGAGCTCGATTCAACCAAGCAGTATCTCCAGACCACTGTGGAAGAACTGGAAACCTCCAATGAGGAACTTCAGTCGACCAACGAGGAACTCCAGTCGTCCAATGAGGAGCTCCAGAGCACAAATGAGGAGCTGGAGACATCCAAGGAGGAGTTGCAATCAGTCAATGAAGAGCTGACAACAGTCAACTCGGAGCACCAGCAGAAAATAGAAGACCTGAAAAAGGCGAATGATGACCTGAACAATCTACTGGCAAGCACTGAGATAGGCACGATATTTCTGGACAAGAATCTCCGCATCAAGCGCTTTACCCCATCCGCAAAGGAAATCATCAACCTCATAGATACTGATATCGGCAGACCGGTAAGCCATATTGTATCCAATTTTAAATATGACGGCCTCATTGAAGACGCAAAAGAAGTCTTGAGGACGCTTACAAAAATAGAGCGAGATGTTCAGACCGATAACCGCGGATGGTATCAGATGCGCATATTACCATACCGGACCGATGACAATGCAATAGAGGGCGTTGTGGTAAACTTCTCTGATATTTCCGATCTAAAGGCCGCCCTGAGAGAGCTTGAGGAGGCTAGAAAAAAAGAGGCCAAATACGAGGCGCTCAAAGGCGAGTTTTGGGAGACAGTGGCTGATGTGGCCCATGAGGCTATTCTTATCCTGAACAAGAATCTTGAGATAGAGGAAGTTAACCAGTCTTTCTTGGGGCTCTTCAATGTATCCAGGAACGACACTAAGGGAAAATCTCTCTTTCACATAGGCGACGGCCACTGGGACACACCCGAATTCAGGGAGCTGTTGGAGAATATACTTCCTGAAAAGAAAGAGATACAACAATACAGAGTGGAAGAGGACTTCAAGGAATTGGGACAACGAACGATGCTCGTCAACGCAAAGCGTCTGGACACAAACTCAGTGTTCCCGGACCGGATAATAATGGCCGTGCAAGACATAACCGAGTTCATTAAATAACACAGGAACAAGGATTGAGGTATGAAAGATCGAGCTCGTCAAAAAGGAGTGGGAGTGCTGGTTGTAGAGAATGAGCGGCTCCTTGCAAAGGATGTTTCCAGGCAATTGACCGAAATTGGCTACAACGTGGTGGGACAGGCCGCAACAGGGGAGCGCGCGGTGGAAATTGCCAAAGCCAGCGGCCCTGATCTAGTCCTAATGGACGTAAAGCTCGATGGCCCAATGGATGGGATCGAGGCGGCAAGGCTTATAAAAGAAGCCTCGGACGCGGCTATAGTCTATTTGACCGGTTATTCCGATCCCGAAACAGTAGAGAGGCTAAAGGAAACCAATCCCCACGCGTATCTCTCGAAACCGGTTTCCCCTATGGATCTGGCGCGAACAATCGATATTGCCCTTTATAAACTTCATATGGAGAGGGAACTCAAAAAGAGCCATGACCTGCTGGACTTTTTAATAAACGCATTGCCTGTGGGCGTTGTGTACGTAGACAAAGATAGGAAAATAAGGTTCATAAATGAGAGTTCGGCCAGTTGGTGGGCTATTTCTCCCCAGGATGTGAGCGGTCGCGATGTGAAGGATCTACTTGGACCTGAGAACTACCAAGACGCCACAAAGGAAAATATGGATTTGGTCCTCTCGGGCAGGGAGATTACATACGAGAAAACAACAGCGTACCCTGACGGAAAGAAGAGAAATGTCTCAGTATACTATAAACCTGATATAAGGAATGAGTCGACCCAGGGATTTATCGGCCTGATAACGGACATCACGGAATTCAGGCGGATTGAGGAGGACTTGAGGATACACCAAATAGAGCTGGAGGCCCAAAATGAGGAGCTGAAAACAGCCCATGCAGAGTTAGAGGTCCTAATGGACAAGTACCAGGATCTATACGATTTTGCCCCAAACGCTTATATCTCTTTGGATTCTGAGGGATTATTCCAGGAAGCCAATCTCACGACCACTAAACTACTGGGTACCGAAAGAATCGCCCTGTTGGGCAAGCCTTTTCACAGATGGATACACAGGGACAGCCAGGACTCATACCATTATTTTCTAAGGTTGCTCAATGAGACTAACCAGGGACAAACCTGCGAGGTTGAGCTAAAAACCAAAGAACAGGGAGAGATCTACGCGAAGCTCGTAGGCGCCCCCATATTTGAAGACAATGGAACGACGCCTGGATACAGGATAATAATCTTCGACATAACAGAGGAGAAAAAGGCCGAGGAGCTAGCCCTGCAAAAGGAGAAATACAAAGCCGTGGCAGATATCTCGGCAGGCATTGCTCATAATTTCAACAACCTGCTTCAGGTTTTGCTAGGGAACATCGATCTGGCCATTTCAGATCTCAAGTCCGGCGCGATGTCTGGAATAAAGGAAAAACTCCTGGAGATGAAGGCTGCCTGCAAATTTGCCG
>CAZFJT010000107.1:4727-8226 GCA_964519135.1 uncultured Syntrophales bacterium
AATTTGCCGCGGGCACAATAAAAAGGCTGAACCATTTTGTTAGGAACGCGAATAGAAACAATGAAGAAGAAGACGAAATATTTGACCTTTCCGAGCTTGTGAGCCAGGTGGTGGAGATTAGCAAGCCCATATGGAAGGATCAGCCCCAGGGTACCCGCGTCACAGTTTTCATGGAGGAGACGCTCGATCCCTTCTGCATGGTCAAGGGTAACAGGGATGAGATCTTCAAGGTTGTTCTGAATCTGATAAAAAACTCTGTGGAGGCCCTTCCCAAGGGTGGCAAGATAGAGATAAGCGTTTACAGGGAAAACGATGGTGTGATCCTTTGTGTTAAAGACAATGGTATCGGTATTCCTGATGCGAATATCAGCAGGCTTTTTACGCCATTTTTTACAACACACATGGAGGCCGGCAGGGGACTTGGGCTATCCACTTGCAACACGATAGTGAATTCCCACATGGGAACAATATCTGTAAATAGCCGGGTCGGGCGGGGAACCTCTTTCTACGTGAGGCTCCCGTATGTGGACGCGTCCCTTGAGTATGCAGAGACACCTGGAGAGGCTTCGCCTGAAAATCTTCTTAACATACTTGCCATAGATGATTCCGAATTTACGGTAAGATCTTTAAAAAAGGGACTCGAAAGAATGGGAAATCGAGTTTTTACCGCTTTATCAGGTGAACAGGGCCTTGCCATAATGGAGAATCAACCTATAGATGTTGTAATATGCGATCTTGGTATGCCGAAGATGGATGGATGGCAGGTGGGAGAGGAGATAAAAAAACTGTGCAAAAAAAGAGGGCGTCCCAGATGTGTGTTTATAATACTTACAGGATGGGGTGGACAGGATGAACAAAATGAGAAAATGGAATTGAGTGGGGTGGACGCAATCCTGGAAAAGCCGGTGGATCTCAGGGACATCTACAGGGTAATATCAAACGCATATAGTCAAAAAAACCAGTCCTAAATATTTGCTTTTTAGATTGAAATAGAACCCCAATACTCCAATGGCCCAAGAGGGACCCTCAAACCACAAAGGAAATAATGGAAAAATCCAAACTTCCGGCGCTTATTATCGTGGCGATCTTTATAGTGGCTCTTCCCACGGTGGCTCTATTGAATCTACGGACTGTATATGAGCCCAAGTATCTTCTAATGTTTATAAATACGCTCTTTGCCTCAATCATACCCCTAGTTGTCGCGTATATGGCCGGCCAGACCTTTTATAAGGAAGGCGTGTTGGACCTTTTGTTCATGGGCTCAGCCATGCTAATCTTTGGCTTGGGAAACATCTTTGCCGCGTATGAAGCCTCCTGCGTCGGTAGGACAAACTCCGGTGTTACTCTGCATAATACCATCTGCCTAATTAGCGGAATATTTCATATCGCTGGCGGCCTACTCTCAGTGTACCCTGACGTCACCGGAATAAAAAGATCACGCAGAGTATTGGCCCTGTCCGTTCATTATGTGGGGCTTGCAAGCCTTGTGATACTCCTTTTTTTACTCACCTCCAATGGATATATGCCCTTGTTCTTCATTCAGGGACAGGGACCCACCATATTGCGGGAAGTTGTTCTGGGAGGAGCAATCCTTTCTTTTACCGCGGCCGGGACCCTATATCTGGCCAGGTATCTTCTAAAGGAAGCTTCCATGGTTTATTGGTACGCGATGGGTCTCATCCTCATTGCAATGGGGTTATGCTCTGTATTCATTGTAAAGGAGGTTGGCGTGGCTTTGGGATGGCTCGGGAGATCAGCCCAGTACGCGGGGCTCCTATTCATACTTGTGGCGGCTGTGGAAGTCTGGCGGGAGTCGGTCTCAGGGGGAGAATCCCTGGCAAAAATTATAAAGCGATTCTTCTCGGACTCTGAGACAAGCTACCGAGCCCTGGTGAATACTGCAAGTGACGCAATAGTAGCCTTTGACCAGGACTGCAGGGTTCTTACCTGGAACCCGGCCGCACAGAGGATCTTCGGCAGGACTGAGAGCGAGATTATAGGTAGGGACTTCTATGCTGAGCTTTTTCATGAGGATTGCCATGAGGCCCTCGCAGATTGTCTCAAAGGGAACTTTGTGGGAACTATGGAGGGCATAGGACTAAAAGGAGAAAAAGAGACTTTCCCTGTGCGGATCTCATGCGCTCGAAGGTATTTGGGTCCGTCTTGGATAGCCATCTGCATTATCACGGATATTACTGAGATAAAAAACAAAGAGCATGAAATACTAATGCTTAACCAGAAGCTTACGAAAAAGCTTCATGAGCTGACAGACACCGTAGATATTGTAAAGAGGCAAAACGTACTGCTGGAGGCCCTTCAAAGGGCGCAGACCCGATTTATCATTGAAGGGCCAAGGAACCGGGTGTTCAGAGAGATGCTGGATGATCTTCTTGGGCTCACAAAAAGCGAATTCGGATTCATAGGGGAGCTGACAAGAATAGAAGACAATGACCCTATATTCAAGGTTCACGCTGTATCGGATATCCCATGGGACGGGAATTCCAGAGAGAGGCATAAAATATTCACCGATATAAATAATATGAAATTTGAAGATATTCGCGAATCATGGGGAAAAGTTGTATTCACCGGTAAGCCCTTTGTCTCCAATTATCCGGGTAGAGACAATACTGGGATCAACATGCCTGAGGAATACCTGGATTTTAGTTCCTATCTATGCGCGCCATTAATCTCACAAGAGGAAGTGGTCGGATTGTTCGGCGCGGCAAACAGGGAAGGCGCATATGACAAGGATATCCTGGAATCAATACAACCATATGTGGACGCGTGCTCAAATATCATAAGGGCGTACCGCACACAAAAGGAAAAGGAGTCGGCTGAGCGCAGGCTCGCCAAAGCCCATGAACAGTTGGAATCACAGATCCAGGAGAGGACCAGGGAGCTTGAGATCGCAAAGGACAAGTTGGAAAACACCGTAAGCGATCTTGAGATAAAGAATCAGGAGCTGGAGAGATTCGCATACTCTGTCTCCCATGATTTAAAGGCGCCTATAATAACCATACAGTCCTTTGTGGGGATCGTCCTGAGAGATTTAAAAGAGGGCCAACTGGAGCGACCCATGAAAGACCTGGAGCGCGTGGGCAAGGCAGCAAAGAATATGCAGGCGCTACTTGAAGGGATATTGCAACTCTCCAGGATCGGCAGGGTGGTAAGTCCCACGGAACCCATGCCCTTTAAGAAGATAGTTGATGAGGCGCTCATCTCTTTGGATGGATACATTGAATCTACAGAAGCTACTGTAAAAATAGGAGAAGATCTCCCCACAGTTCAGGTTGACAGGATCCGTTTTGTCCAGGTGATGCAAAATCTAATAGAAAACGCCATAAAATTTTCCAGGGATGATGAGAAACCATATGTGGAAATAGGACACCTAAGAAGGAACGGTGAAACCATTTTCTATGTCAAGGATCGAGGCGTTGGTTTTGACTCAAAGCATAAGGATAGGATCTTTGAGTTATTCTCCCAGCTCGACCCTTTAGCC
>CAZFJT010000108.1:0-8222 GCA_964519135.1 uncultured Syntrophales bacterium
GGGCTAGTCTGCTCGGTTCAGCCGCGTCGCTGGCCTTATTCGCTGCGGAAACAGATGATTCAGGGGTTTTTACGGCCTTTTGGGAATCTCCTCCAGCCACGTCCGCGACCACCTGTTCAAAGCTCGGTAAAAAAGTAGCGCAAAGAAGACTCAAAAAAACTAAGGCAATTGATAAAATAAAAATAAAAGCCGATCTTTTTGGCCCCTTTTCCCTGTATTTTCCACTAATTTCGCCCTTATACATCATCAAGTCTCCATTTGCTAAATAATTCCAAGTTCTGTTCCAACGCGTTTGCACACTTCCAGGACCTTTTCCAGATCTTCCATGCTATGTGTGGCCATTAAACAGGTCCTGATCCTTTGGGCGCCTTGAGGGACCGCTGGAGAAATTATACAGTTAGTATAGACGCCTTCATCAAATAAACGTTTCCAAAAAACGAACGTCTTCATATCCTCCCCAAGAATCATCGGCACAATGGGGGTTTCAGTATCTCCGGTATTAAAACCAAGTTCCCTTATGCTGTCCCTGAAAAACCTGAAATTTCGCCACAGGTTCTCCCTTATCTCGGGTTCTGTTCTTACGACTTCCAGCGCGGCTCGCACCGCGGCTACCGCTGATGGGGGCATAGACGCCTGGAATATTAACGCCCTTGACGTGCCCTTTATGTAGTTTATTACCAACTGGTCTCCAGCCACAAAACCGCCAAGGGAAGCAAAGGATTTACTAAAGGTCCCCATGACCAGATCCACATCGTCGGTCACATTGAAATGCTCCAGCGCTCCGCGGCCTGAAGCGCCGAGGACCCCTAGCCCATGGGCGTCATCCACCATTATCCTCGCGTTGAATTCCTTGACTACCTTGATAATATCGGGCAGAGGAGCAATGTCTCCATCCATGCTGTAAACACCATCCACAACCACCAGTGTTCCATGTTCCGGGGAGCACAGTTTAAGATTTTTCCTTAGAGATTCCGGATCATTGTGGATAAACCTCCTGATTTTTCCCCATCCTAGCCTCGCGCCGTCATATATGCTGGCGTGGACGGCCCTGTCTAAAACTATTGTATCTTTTCTACCCACAAGGGGCGCTATGACTCCTTGATTGGTCACAAATCCGGTGGTAAAGACCTGAGCGGCCTCTTTACCCATAAAATCAGCAAGCTCGTATTCCAACTTTTCGTGCAATTCCAGTGTTCCATTAAGAAACCTGGAACCTGAGCAGCTTGTGCCAAATTCCCTGAGGGCTTGCATTGCAGCTTCGCGGACTTTTGGATGGGTTGTGAGCCCCAAATAGTTGTTTGACCCCATCATTATGAGGTCCTTTCCGTCCATAGACACATATTTCCCATCCAGCCTGCCAATTGGCTTGAAATAGGGAAATACGCCCATTTCCACCAGAACTGTGGCCCGTTCAGTAACGGATTTACATTTGTCAAATAAATCTGCCATTTAACTCAACTTAACCATTTCTGAGGGATTCAATTATCTTAGGTAAATCTAGCATAGATAGCCTAAATATATTAACAATTCCGTTTTGTCTCCAAGAACCAAAAGACCTGTCAGACGGTCTTTTAAGTAATCCCATAACTATGCTACATTAGATGACTATAAGTCAAGCAAACGGTAAATTAACATAGCTAGAACGCTATCTAATTGATTTCCTGATTATTTGCGTGCTGTAAGAAGTTCAGGCACTTTCCATCTGGCCCTTACCGGTCCCATTGGGGAATCTGTGAAGCGTTTGGCTATCTTCATGTTTTTCATTTCTGACTTGGCAAAATAGGCTATGGGATTATATAGGTTGTTGCTCACCCTGACTTCAAGGTGCAGATGTGGCCCGGTGGATCGGCCGGTGTTGCCTACATGGGCAATTTTTTGACCTTTTTTGACCTTCTGACCTTTCTTGCATTTTATTTTGCTTAAATGCGCGTAATATGTATAGACCCCTTTTCCATGGTCGATGAGCACCGTTTTGCCGTATCTCCTGAACCTCTTCCTGCTTCCTGTAAACACCACAACCCCATCGCCGCAAGCTATAACATCAGCCCCAATAGAAGCGGCTATATCCAATCCTTTATGAAACTTTCCCCATCTATGACCGAATGGCGAGGTGAGGGTTCCTCCGGGTACAGGAAAGCAAAGATCAGGCACGTTGGAATTTCTCTTGCCCTTTGTTAGTTTGGCAAAGGAAATTCTTTTCTTTTTATTGCGACTTTTAGATCTCTTTTTCTTCTTTGTTTTTTTTGCGTCCGCAATAATGGGGCTTTGAAATTTATCATCAGTAACAGAATCAAATGGAAGAAAGACAGTCTCCCCTTTTTTTAGGGAATACGGAGGCGAGAGTTTGTTTATCCTGGCCACTTTAATGAGATCCAGGCCGTAGACATCACAAATGTGCGATAGGGTCTCGTTTGCAGCCACTATATGAAAGACCCCATCCTCTTGAAATGATTGTAAGGTAGGAATCAGGTCTTTCTTTTCATCTTCTTTTTTTACAAGTGACTTGGATGCAGGGGCTTTTGCCTCAATGGTGGGTTTAACAAGCGCGGAGGTTGACGAACACGCTGCCATGAAAGGTAATAATATTATGGCCCACCATTTATTAGACATCATACTCAGCCACCTGGGCAAGCTTTAGAATCTTAGGCATTATACTTTCCATATACCGAAATTGCAATGTTTAAAATGGCTAAGTGATATTATATGAAGTATCACATTATGTATAACGCGTTTTTATTAAATTAAAAAAGGCCCCGCCATATAGAAAGGGCCTTTGATTCTCTTAGCCTCCCAGCCAACCGATTAAGGTCAGGGTGGGCCGGAGCAAATTATTGAGATAATTAGTTGGCTTTAGCCTGCGCCGGCGTGTTGTTCAACATAGCTTGGGACTGTCCTGGAACCGGCTTAGGTTGAACCGCCTTTCCTGGCGTTTGCCCTGCAGGGGCCGGGGCGCCTTGTTGAGCCGCTCTCTGGGCGGCAGCCTTTTCAGCCGCCTGCTTAGCCGCCAGGCTCTGTATTGATGACTTGATTTGTGTCATCTGCTGGCTATATGTATTCACCTGCGCGTCCAATTTGGCCTGTGACGCATGCTTGAATTGCTCTATCTGGCTTTCCATCTGGGCGATCTGCTCGTCCACCTGGGCCCTCTGCGCTAGAAGCCTCTCCACGGCCTGATTAACAGCCTCAATCTGTTGCTCCATTTTGCTTTTATTGAGCTGTTTCGCCATTTCAATTTGCTTTTTAACTCTTTCTGACTGCTGTTCCAGCGCGTTTATTTTCTTTGTTAGATCGTTAGCGTACCCACTCAAGCTGAAAGCCGCTATTAATAGAGCAACCATAGCTATCATGGCGCAAGTTTTTTTCATTTCCTGACTCCTTTCTCTTGTCGGTTGGAGGCCTTAGCTCTCCCAACTGGTGAGTTATATATAGCACACTTGATAAAAAAGTAAAAGAAAAAACACTATAATTTAAAATTATTTAATGAGATAACTTAAAGTAAAATATGAGGTGATGGGTGTGGGTTTTATGACTATTCAAGTGGCGCCGCCAATGGCAAATCAGTCCCCTCGCCTGATTAATCCATTGAAATATTTAGAATCACGAGGTTCTTCTTCCAAAGAGAATCCCTTTAATCCTCTTCATTATTGAGGAGATCAAAACAGCCGCGGATATTATGTAAGTAACGATACTTTTCCCGGCCATTAAATGGGCGTGAAGGTGGAACACAACCTGCCCGCCGCCTTTGTTCACATTAATTACAAACCTGTACCCGGATTCAGCAACTCCGATGTCATTGGCGATTATCCGCGCTACCTTGGTGAGATGGGAGGTCAGTCCAGACTCATCGGTCACATCATTCAAAGTGGGAATATGCTCTTTTGGAACAATGAGGATATGTATGGGCGCCACTGGGTACGCGTCTTTGAAAGCCACTACTGTGTCGTCTTCATAAACCTTTTGTGCAGGCAATGATCCTTCAATTATCCGGCAAAAGACACACTCGTCCATAAAAGCTTCTCCCTTCTCTTTTCCATCACTTTTGCTCGTTCAAACGGTAGCCACAGCTCCTTCAGCCAAAACATGCGCGTGTATGTGAAAGATTACCTGGCCTCCGCCTTTGTTCACATTAACCAGGAATTTGTACCCTGACTGATCAACATTGAATTCCCTGGCTATGTGAGATCCTATTCTGCCCATATGGGATAGTATTGTATTTTCAGGAGATATATCATTCAAGGTTGGTATGTGCTCCCTAGGGACAATCAGTATATGGACCTGTCTCTTAGGATACGCGTCCCAAAAGGCTACCACTTTTTCATCCTGGTACACTATATCAGCGGATTTTTTTCCATTGATGATATCGCAAAAAACACAGTTGTCTTCAGATGGCGCCATTGTTTCTCCTTTCAAGGCATTGTGTATATACTAAAACACAAAACAATAAAAGGGCGGATCCTTTAAAGACCTCGCCCAATTATCAGTTATTATTTTTTTGAAGTGAATTTAGGGGCTCTCTGAGTTTTACGCAGCCATATCTGAATTAAGATAGTCGCCTTTGAGTTTTTGCAGAGCGGATCTTTCTATCTGTCTCGCCCTTTCCCTGGTCACTCCGAAGTGTTTGCCCAGCTCTTTAAGCGTAACAGGATCTTCTGTGAGTATTCTCTTTTCTATAATATATTTCTCCCTGGGATTGAGGTGCTTAAGGGCTTCTTTAGTCCAGTTTCTCAACTGTAAAAGCTCTTCTTGTCGGCCTAGAGCGTATTCCTGATCAGGGGAATCATCCTCCAATGTGTCAGCAAAGGAATCTCTGGAGCCATCACCCACTAGATCATCCAAAGACAAATCATGGGCCTTTAATCTAGCGGCCATATCTATGACTTGATCCTCTGTGACATTGATCTTATCAGCGAGTTTGGAAACATTTTCCCTGTGATGGTCAGGATCACGGGCCTCACCCAGATCAGAGATCCTATAAAATAGTTTCCTTTGGGCTTGAGTGGTCCCCAGCTTTACCAATGACCAAGACCTGATGATGAAATTCTGAATGTAAGCCTTGATCCACCAGATCGCGTAAGATATGAGCCTGTATCCCCTTTCAGGGTCAAATCTTTCAACCGCCTTCATAAGACCGATATTCCCCTCTTGGATCAGGTCCATTAATTTGACGCCATAGTTCTTATAACCCAGCGCGACCTTTATAACGAATCTCAGATTAGACGTAATCAGCTTTTTTTCGGCTTCCTTGTCTCCGTTTTTATTGTATTTTAAAGCCAGTTCATTTTCTTCTTCCCTTGATAGAACCGGATACCTTTCTATTTGTGTCAGATATATTCTCAATCCATCGGAGTCAAAGTTGTTATTCATTACGCACCTCCCCATTAACTGCGCGAATCATTCGTTGATATTAGATGAAATTTATGACCAAAAGTTTCTGGAAAGCCTTTGGCGCCGACCTATTTCGCCAATATGAATGCAAGAAGATCTTTACATGATGGATATATTTTCTAGCCGAATCATAATATGTATCTCCTGGTATTTCAGGGCGGATTCCGTGGCTCAGGTTCAATAAGATTTTATGCTGATCCATGTCGGTCAAAGCCGGCTCCAAAATTTTTAATTTATTCCCATAATCTCAGACCAAACCCACGTTGGGTCCGACCTTGGGAATATGGCTGTTGCAGTGGTTTATGGCGATCAAACGCCGGTTTTTTTGAATTTACCTCAGTAATGGACACTGAGTAAATTAATCGGATACTATATGCAAACCATGGTCAACTAATGGTTGCAATTGACATGCCAAGGTTGCAATTCAGAATTTATTTCTATTGCATCTTGCAATTACTGGCTTTTTGCAAATCCTGGCGCACTGATTCCAAAGAATATTGGATCAGTAAATGATCGTTTATCAATCATTGTTGTTAAATTCTTACACAAGTACCTGGGACCGCTCTGCTAGGCCCTTGAATCCATAGGAGACATTGAGGTGACAAAGTTGTTTAATTCTGTCAATCCTTTGCACTATACTGACAATTGATAATTATTCTTATTTAAAATGGCCGGTTGACTCGTAGGACCATTTGCAATAAAATAATAGGTATGTCGCTAATATCGCGTGTATTTTTTTATTACATGGTTGTAAAACAATCATTTGTGGCTTATTAACACAAAGACTATTTTGGAGATCTAAATGCTCTTAGATAAATTGTGGGTGAGAATAAAGGGGGAAATTTTAACTCTTAAAGAGGATCTAACCAATTCGGATCTGAGAACAGACGCTGAATCATTCCTTGAAAAGATCGAAAGAAGAATCGGTTTTGAGAAATCCCAAACAGATAATCAGGACCTGAGCGCTAGAGTGGATAAGGTTGCTGATAAGATCAAAAAGGCCTCAAAACATGAGGACCTGATCCCCCGATCCACGGATAAGGCGACCATTGAAGAGCTGAGGGAGGCCTTGGACAGGCTTGAATCCAAGAAACAACAGAGCAAAAATAAAACCGCTGATCTCGAACCAAACCCAAGGGTTCTAGGTTAATGGTATTTTCTTTGTTCCAAAAAAACTCACAATTATTTCTTCAGGATTTTTATTATTACGTTCCCTCTCATCATCATGCGGGGCTTCCAATGATAGCATAACGGTCCTATCCGCGGAGGACCTCCCCATGGAGCTTGCGACCCTGGCGCCGCTAAAATAAATCACATTATAACCCGTGTTTAATGTGGAGAATCACCATACAGTCACTCTTCCAGGCTTTTCTTCCATGCCTTTATGCTTTCCAAGGCCCTATTGGCCACAACCTCTTTTCTCAGCTTTTTGGGGGTCCCTTTGGGCGCTGGGTCAATTATTCCAAAATTGATATTCATGGGTTCAAATGTCTTCTTACCCTTAGTTCTTGTGTGTTTAAGCAACGCGCCCATTGCCGTGTCAGAAGGTGGAAGTAGTGGAGAAACACCTTTGGCCAATTTTTCCGCAATAATAGCAACAGCCAGGCCCGAGGCCGTGGATTCTATGTATCCTTCCACTCCTGTGATCTGCCCTGCAAAAAAGAGATCCTGTCTATTTAAAGGCCTTGAATACTCATCCAAGACATTAGGGGAATCCAGGTAGGTATTCCTATGGGCAGCGCCCAGCCTGACGAACTCCGCGATTTCCAGGCCAGGGATCATTCTAAATACTCTCTGTTGCTCTGAATAGGTCATCTTTGTTTGAAAGCCCACCAGGTTGAACATTGTCTGTTCTTTGTTCTCAGCCCTTAATTGAACAACCGCGTACGGCCTTTGTCCTGTTTTCGGGTCAACGAGCCCCACAGGCTTCATGGGTCCATAAGCAAGGGTCTCAGCCCCCCTGGAAGCAAGAACCTCCACCGGTAGGCAGCCTTCAAAGTGCGGTATCTTTTCAAAGGGGTGGGGTTCAACTTTATCCGCGTCCAGGATGGCTGCCACAAAATTCCTATAGGTCTGCTCATCCATTGGGGCATTGAGATAATCCCCATCTCCCTCCAGGTACCTGGAAGCCCTGAAAAGGCGATTCATATCAAGTGATTCAAATGTAACAATCGGGGCTATAGCGTCATAAAACGAGAGGCTCTTTTGTCCTAAGGCGGCAGTTATACCATTTGCCAATGGGTCTGATGTAAGCGGGCCTGTGGCGATTATTACAGGTCCTTTGTCCGCGCTTGGAAGCTCAGTGACTTCTGTTCTCTCTATTTGTACTAATGGATGGTTTTCAAGTTTGGTTGTTATATAACGTGAAAAAAGATTCCTGTCCACAGCCAGGGCCTTGCCCGCCGGAGTCGCGCTGCTATCCGCGGCCTCCAAGATCAGGGCCCCCATTATTCTTAATTCTTCTTTCAGCAGTCCTGGTCCGGTGTTTAATACGTTTGATCTTAATGAATTGCTGCATACCAACTCTCCGAACATGGGTGTTTCATGGGCCGGAGATTTTTTTACCGGTCTCATCTCAATGAGTTTCACGGCCACGCCACGCTCGGCAAGATACCACGCGGCCTCAGACCCTGCGAGCCCTCCACCTATGACAGTAATTTCCACTCTACCCATCGAGCCTTCTATACCAGTTCTCAAAATTAAACGCGAAATGGCTTATAAAAACCTTTCCACAATTACTGGCTCTTTGTGCCTACCTTGCGCTTCGCGCCCGGTTACGGCTTTCAAGAGCGCACATTGCGCAATCCTCAGGAGGGGAGCTACTGCGCGTAGGGCGA
>CAZFJT010000109.1:0-8211 GCA_964519135.1 uncultured Syntrophales bacterium
TGATAACGCGGGCCTCAGTGTATAACGTATCTCCATGTTCATGTGGGGCAAAGAAATACACTTGGCCTATTTTGAATGGTATTGGCCAACCCCCTTGGGCTTCCTGGGTGGTTAGAAGATACCTGCAGCATGTTTGTATAAGGGCCTCAAGAATATACACAGGATACTGGTACGAGCTTGATACGGTTCCTTGAACGTCTTGGCTTACTCTGTGAAACACCCTGCTTCTTACCAATCCGGACCCTATGGCCACTGGTTCACACAAATCCGCATAACGTCCCTTTAGTTTGGGTTCGCACGGCTTCCAAGATCTTAACACCTGATCATCGCCATTTATTTTGCGCATTTCCCTTTCAGGCAATTTCGACCAATCGTCAATTTCTCCAGGCTCGGATAATCCCGGCCCCATGATGATATCCGCCCTGTAATAGGTCGAAACCTTGTCCATGATCCTGCCTGTGGGTGAAATCTCAGGCGCCTTTAATTCGGCTCTACATGTCAGATTATCGCGTGTCAGGAGCGCCCTTTGGCATGACACTTCACACACTCGATCTATTTCACTGGGGACCTCCATCACATTTAGGAACTCCACATCTTTTGCCCCTTGGACCACCAGATATGGATACAGGATTTTCGAAGCCTCCATTAGTGTTTCCAATGCCATCACCCCTGACACTATGGGATGCTTGAGTATTCCCCCACCTGGATCATGATCCTCCAGCCAATGGTGAGTCTTCCTGGAGTATCTACATATGGTTTCTATTCTTTCCCTGCCGAAATCGATACTTGATACGCCCTTGATCATGGGAAAATCCGATTTTGGGAATGACAATGCGGCTGATTGGAAACTATCCGGATCTTCCCCAAGTTCCTCGCCTGAATGTGACTCAGTGTATGTGGCGGTTTTCCCTTTACCGAATGTTACTTCAATATCACAAGTTGGCGCGATGAATAGCTCTCTTAAAAACAGTTGAGCCAATTCGGTCACATGGATGTAATCCACGCTTTTTAATCTGAGCAGTTCTCTTATATCCTCTGTGTCAGCCATGCCGGCCCCCTGAATTGGGGGCAAGTTCAGGACTTTGCACAGTATGTGTGGGTTCTGTGCGCCAAGTATTTTTATCAATTGGCCCATGCCTTTATTTGCGGCGGAATAGTTGGCTTGGCCAGGGTTTCCCATAACCGCAATTGATGACAATCCAACAAAGAACTTGAGATTTGGGCTATTAGCGTATTTAAACATATTCCATGCGCCCAGGATCTTGACCTTCACAACCTCTGAGAAGTCTTCCCTGGACATCCCAGTGATGAGACTATCTCTTATGATCCCGGCTGCGCTCACAATCCCTGCAATATTATGGCCTTTACTCTGAAATTCCTTGAATACCCTTTGAACCTGGGTTTCATTCGTTACATCGCATGGAGTGTACTCAACCTCACTTCCCATTGACCTCAGCATGTCAATGGTTCCGTTGATCTCAAAGGACTTCATGACCCTGCTCACCTCAGCCTGGAATTCACTTTGAGACAGGTCTGGTTTTGCTTTTGCCAGCAATTGGCAAATCGCGCCCTCATCAGATCCCTCTGTAATTCCCAATTCCAGGAGTTCATGGCGCCGGTAAGGTTTCGTGGTTCCAAGAAGCTCAAACCTCACTCCAAAGGGTGCAAGGGACTTGGCCAATTGGGATGTTACGCCTCTGGCGCCTCCAGATAGAACTATAGTGTCCCCTGGCCCAATAATGGCCTTTGGATTTACCTGAAATCGCGAATCTGATTCAGTCCAGATATTTGTAAAAGCTTCACCGTTTTTCCATGTGGTATGCGCGGGTTCTGATTTAGACCCCATAGCCAATTCCAGAACCATTTCCAGGTCAGTGTCATTACCAATAACAACCGTCTTGAAGTTAATAGACTCGAATTCACGGCCACAGGTCAGAAGGGCAGATCCAAGGGCTTCCCTGACTATGGACATTTGTGAGTCAGGATCTTTCTGTTCATGAACAAGTAAGCAGAATCTTTTGGATTCGGATTTTAGAAAGGCTTTTATGCAAGTGAAAAGACCTGTGATGAGACCTGTAATTTCATCCATGCAACAAGGCTCATAACTTGAATCACCAAGGATCATTATAAGACCAGCCGGGCTGCCAACAGATCCTATTAATGGGCCCCCGTCCATTGGACCGCTCTCTGTTTGAGTGTCTAGGCCCAAACCTGTTAAGGAGCTTTTTATTGTTGAATAATTAAACAATTCTGCGCTTGCATTGTATTCCTCTTTTAGGACGCGCGAGATTCGCCCGTCAAAACACTTATCTCCGGCATTTTTCAAAATTATTAATGTCTCACCGGATAAGTCCAACTTGTTAACTTCTGGGGCGCCAACCTTGTTTTCCGCTTGGATTAAGCGTCTCAGGTCAAGGCTTTCCATTGTTGTCCCCGCGGGTTCTTGTCCAGGATCACCTGATGGAAAGGTATAATCAGCCGCGTTGGAACCACCGGACACTCCGTCCTTAATTAAAGGGGCTATGGAATTGGCCACGTCCTGTATTGTGCGAGCCTCTATGAACTGCTCCAACCTGACTTTAATATGGAAATGGCTCTCTATTGCGTGGATGATCACAGGGATCCTTGAAGATCTTATGGCAAGATCCCTTCTGAGATTCATGTCAGGCTCTATTTCAAATCTCTCATAACCTGTGCAATCCATAATGATTCTAATAAGCGCCTCTGTTATATCATCAGGGCCGGTTGACAAAGAGGGGTGATCATCGCTCTCACCCACGCCCGGGGTCTCCTTTGGCTCTCCTTTATTCAAAGTGGACCTGATGATTTCATTATCCAGAGTAGGGTACCTGGAGATCAATTCCAGCTCCAGCTCTTCCCTTGTTATTGCCCTGTTATGCCTGCTTTTCATTGACTCAATTATATTGTCTTTTAGATAACGGCCGGAGGTCTCTAGTACAAAGGCTTCTATCTCTTGCCTGATTACCTGGCCCAAAAGGTCGAGCTCTTGTTTGGGAAGTTGCGCTAAAGGTGACGATGCGGATTTATGCGCTTTGGTGGCTTTCTTAGTGTTCTTGGCTTTGGGAAAAGGTAAGAACCATAGATTCCGTTTTGTGGGTATCCCTTGTTTCGCGTAACACCATGCCAGAGCTCCCCTGTAGGCAGCCACCTCATCTGATTTGAGACATGTGGAAATAGAGTCGATCCTTTCGACAGTTTCTGAGGCCAAATTCCTCAATACCCTGCCTGGACCGGCCTCCAACAAAAGATCAACCCTATGATCCCTTTCCAGTGTAAGAAGATTCTCTCTCCAATTGACCGGGGATTCCGCTTGCGCGACAATCAGTTTCCTTATTTCATCAGGATCGCTTGGGTACGCACTTCCAGTGACATTGGAAAGGGTCGGTATTTTTGGCGAACTGATCTCAATACCTGAGACGAACCTCTCCAGCTCTGCCCTTTCCTTTTCCCTCAAAGGGAGATGAAACGCGTGATCCACATTCAGAACCGTATAATGCGCGGCCAGTTGGTCAAGTTCCCCCTTAAGCTTATCCATAGCTTTGACCGGACCTGCGACCACTGTCTGAAAGTCGCTGTTTATATTAGTAATATAGGTGTCCGGGCGCTTCGCGATAATCTGTTTCAGTCCAGTTTGCCCCATGTTTACGGCAATCATTGATGTTGGTCCAAACCTTGCCTTTGCCGAACTCTCCAATAACCTGGACCTTTCCATGGCCAATGCGACACCATCCTCAAAGGAAAATACCCCGCCATGACAAAGAGCCGCCAATTCCCCGCCACTGTGCCCTGCAAGGGCAATAGGTTCTATTCCCTCACCCATAAGGCCCATTGCGATCGCGACCTCAAGAACCAACATCGCGGGCTGGAGGAAGGGCGGCTTTATCAACTCTTCAGCCGGACTATCAAACAGGAATCCCTTTAGATCGAATGTGGAAGCCCTGTGGCCACGGTCGATCCATTTACGGACAACAGGAAATTCGCGATAGAGACCTTTGCCTGCTGCCGGATACTGGGCGCCCTGGCCTGGAAAAATGAATCCAACCCTTGGCGTGGCTTCCTTTTCAAGGGCCAAATAGATCCCTTTTTCATTCAGGGCTCTCATCCTTGCCTTTGTCATAACTTGATCAGTGTGGAATGCGGCCTGATTCTGGAAAAGCTTTCTAGCCTCGTGATCGTTGTCGGCCACAATTCCGACCAGATGTGGCCTGCCTTCAACTTCGGTCCTGTACAGAAAGACTCCCTGAGAAAATTCTTCATACTCCTTGTTGCCATGATAGGCTGAAACAGATTCTGCGCAAGCAACAAGAGGCATTCTCAGGTCATCATTGTGGAAGGCCTGTTCAAGATGGACCACACAGCTTGACCCACCGAATCCAAAGGAATTTACCATAACCCTTCTTGGAGATCCGCCGGTTTTGGGCCATTGCACAGGCTCTCCTGGGACCATGAATTCGTAACCGTTCCCATTGAGTTCAGGGTCAGGGGCATCACAATTGATGGATGGTGGGACAATTCCGCCATTTAGCGCCATTACCGCCCGTATGAGACTGGTTACAGCCGAAGCGCCCAGTGTATGGCCTATTTGGGATTTAAAGGAGCTTACGATTATCCGGGAGTCTTTAGAAAAAACCCGTTTGATCCCAATGATTTCTTCTGTGTCTCCCGCCATAGTGCTAGTAGCGTGGCATTCCACATATCCTATTGCTTCAGGCCCATACTCCAAGTCATTGAATGACTGTCTTATAGTTTGCTCCACCATTGTCCCTGACGGCTCGACCATGTCCAGATGATTTGTGGCGGCGCCTATGCCCGTTATGTACGCTAGGATCGGCGCGCCCCTTTTTATGGCGGTTTCCTCACGCTCGATCAAGATCATTCCCCCGCCTTCTCCAAGAACCATTCCATCACGGTCTGCGTCAAAAGGCCTGCTGCTCTGTTCCGGTTTCCAATCTTTCCCTGTGATGCCCGCTAGGGCCCCAAGCGAGGAAAACTCCAAAAAATGGATACCTGTGAGAAGGGCTTCCGCCCCACCGATCAGGGCAGCGTCCATTAAGCCTGTGCGAATCATTTGTATTGCCGTGAAAAGGGCCATTGCCGATGTCGCGCACGCGGCCGCGACACTGAAGCTGGGCCCTGAAAAACCGTATTTCCCGCAAATGAATCCAGCCGCTGCTGAAGCAAGCCTTCCTAATAGAGAAGTGTCATCCAAGACCATCCTACCCTTTAGCAGCTCATTCCGGATCTTATATTCAATGGTCGAGTTCAATGGAGTGACCTTGCCCACTGCGCTGAGAATCTCCTTCATTGAGTCCCTTAACACCATATCTGTGAGGCTCTTTGATGAGACTCCCCCTGGGTTTTGGGATACAATCACGCCAATTCTTTCCCTTGGGACATCTGAATCGAGTATTCCGCTACCTTCCACAATGCGGCGGCCCATGAGCAGGGTCAGCTTTGTGGCTTCAGTCATGGTGCGAAAATCCTGGGGAGGGACATCTATGTCATTTCTAGAGATGCGCATATCCATGAAAGCCGCGCAATCGCAATAGGTTTTTTCAGGAGTGAGTGGCCTGGGGTCATAGTATTTGGAATGGTCCCATCTATGATGCGGTATCCTGGTTATTCCCGATTCTCCGTCCAGTGAAGCCTTCCAGATTTCTTCCAGTCCGTTGCCAAGGGAATTCACCATCTCCATTCCGGTTATCACTATCCTGTTTTGATGTTGGGATCTGTTATCCGTCCTTGGGCCGTTTCCTTTTGACGCTCCTTTAAAGCGCTTCCCTGGGCCATGAATCCATGATGCGGCTTGATCACGTTCCATGGCCAGATTATGGGACTCTGCGCGGGGCTTGAAATCCCATGTGGTGATTTCCCTGTGAAGTTCCGCAATGGTCCTGACCTTGTCTATTGCCCCTGCGCATGCCCCACACATAAACTGACCCTGGTCAAGGCATTGATCTCTATTCAATTGATCTCCCAAGGGACTGTCCAGACCGTGGGCGGCCTTGAACAGGCTCATTGCGCTCAATTTTTCCATTCTTGAACGGCTGTGGAATTCATCGGGGCCTTTTACCAGAATTTCCCTGTCTAATTCACACAACCTCTTCATTTGGGGTGTACCCAAGGACCGAACACCCAAACCCAGACTCCCGCCTGAGACCACGGTATCGCCGGGTTTAGCCTCCACCACCAGCTCCTGGTACAATTCCGTAAGCGCTTGTGTTTCAACAATTTCCCTGGTAGCCAGGTATGCTGTGCCCATCTGTACCATATCCGCGCCCAACATCGTGGCAATGAAGGCTGAATCTCCATTATAAATACCTCCCGCGTATACTATTGTCAGATCCTTAAAAATTTCAGGTCTTGAGTATTTCATCCATAAAAGGGTCTGAGCCATTGTCAGGAGTGACTGTTCGCCAACATGGCCTCCAGCCTCATTTCCCTCAAGGACAAAATATCTTATACCTTGGTTTGCCCCTGGGACTATCATATCCACACCAGGCGTGAGATATATGACCTCTATCCCGGAATCCAGAAGCTCTTTTGCAGAGGCCAAATCTCCACCGGCAATAACCGCAAAAGGAGGCTTGTTTTGCTTGATCCACTCCAGTTGGGCTGCACGTAAAGGATTTTCAGGGAGTGTCAAAACATTGACGGCGTATGGACGAGTCCCCATTAAATCAGACAGATCACCGAATCGCTCATTTAGTTGAACCGCGTCCATAGCGGCCAACGCGAATGTGGGCGCCGCGCCCTGTTCGGCTATGGCTTTAGCAAAATCAGGATTATCACTTATCCACGACATGGCCCCTTGTATTATGGGATATCTCAAGTCCATCTTCTTCGCGGAGGGATTATTCACAAACCTGTCCCAAGTCTCCTGCGCCCTGGAGACCAGATTATTAACTTCATTGGAGAACCTGTCCACGAATACACCGAACTCACGGCCGAATCTTTTTTGGGCCATCTCGGCAAAGGCCGCCTCCACACCCATGGGTATTATCTCATTCCGGCTGAAATCCGCTTCCAGAGGATTCTTTGCGATCCTTTCCATTCTTAGGCTGAAATCCACAAAGACTTGATAAGAGTCTCCATTTCCTGCTTCAGCGGCCAAACAACGCCTGGCCTCTTTTACAGCGGCCGAATTACCCCTGTTAAAAACCCTGAATAAAATAGGCCCATTGTAATTAATAAGTTCAGAGTGTTCTGGTTTCAATTTTGAGAGTGCGCTCTTTGTATGATCTCCGATGTCCACAAGGTCCGTCATCCAGTGGAGGCTCTCAAAAACGATTGTTCGGGCGCCGAGAACAATGAAAGCGCTTGCGGCCTCAGGGGTCGCGACTCCGCCCCAGATATTTAGATTGAAAGGCTCAGGGGATTTTCTCGATAATTCCAGAGTGAAGCAAAAAAGGGCCATGGCGCTTTCAGAACTTACAAACCCTGAGGCCTCATTACCCTTGAGCGCGAGATTTTTTACAATGGGATAATCAGCCATTATGAGCTTGATCAGCTCCATGTGTGAAAGGATAGGAAACACCTGAAAATTGGAGGCTAATTCAGCAAGTGTGGCCAGGTATTTGTAAATCCTTTTTCCTTGGAGATATTGACACAATTCCACCCATATTCCTGTCACACCAAGGCCCCCCAGGATATCTGGCAAGTCTTCTATATGGAGACACTCAGGGGATAGCTTTATATTCCTGGAGATGTCATCAATTGATTTGCTGTTCAGCCAATGGGTCAGGCGCTCTTTGTTCATGGTCGATAAATCCATTAGAACATTGGAGGAGTAGTTACCAAGTCCCTTTAGATTATCGCCGCGGACCTTGTTAAATGGGGCGACGCACATAAGTGCGGGGTTGGGAAACATATCTGACATTTAATAAGCCTCAAGAATTGGGGAATTTTTCCATATCATTAAAATTGCGCAGAATATCAGTAAAAAGATCAATGAACCGGTCAGCTTCAGGTCTGGTGAAAACACCGGCCAGGGCGGTCATAATTACACTCAACTCACCTTTGAGCTCATATACAAAAAATACAATCGGCGCTGGATTGGCAAGCTTGTAAGCAAATCCGAACACATCCGCCAGCTCCGTTCCTCCTGCGCTGTAAGTGAGAGCTTCTTCACCGGAACTATCCATCGCGACTTTCGGCAACGCTACCCCCAAATAACTCATTATCATGGAG
>CAZFJT010000110.1:0-8097 GCA_964519135.1 uncultured Syntrophales bacterium
GTTCTGTACCAAGCACAGTGCATGCGGCTCTATCTTCTGCTCGGCGTAAGCCTATTATGTCTCTTGGATTCCCCCATTGTTCGTGTAGATCAATAGCCATGGGAGAGTAAGGAGGTTTGATAGCACCTGAAAAGAGCGTGAGAATTTTGACTTGTTCCCCCATACTTATCAGTTTTGCTATAGTACCTCCGCATGAACCAATGGCGTCGTCCATATGAGGAGAAACAAATAAGTGAGTTCTCTGGGGTGAGTTTGAATTGGAAACTTGTATTTTCCTATCAGCAAGCATAATTTCCACCAATTGAAAGCAATTGAGAGAAATTCACCGTTAAATTTGAGTTTAGAAGCAATGGAATGTTTTTGGAGAAATATGTTACAGATTTAGGGGTCATCAAGCGAGGATGTAATATAAGTCCACGAAGTGTTTTTTTGTTACCATTATGCCAATCTAACGTTATATCGTCCCATGATCGCTCCCGGGTGGGATGCCATAAAAAACAATCAATATCAGGAGCGATGTCTGGAAGCAAAAAGTTGGGTTCGCTTTCGGCAAAAGTTGATATAGCGTAAAATCCTACTTGTTTTAGAGCAATTAGTGTGTTATAGTCGTATGCGCAATAAGGAGGAGTGAAAACAGGGAAAAAGAGTGTACTAAAAGCTCTCCTCAATATCTCACATCCATTTATTATGTCCTGTTTTTGTTGTTTAAGAGAACGAAGGGGCCCGAATTCGCACTCTTCGATATCATTGCTGTAATTAGTGTGTGAGTAACCATGTTGATGTATTTCAATGCTTCCAGGATATTTATCGGCAATCTGTTTCAAGAACTCAATACACTCAAGCGTTAGCCAAGTTGGAACTACAGCACAAGTCACTTGAATTCCTGCTTTGCACAGTTCATAGATTAACTTGTCCTTTTGTTGGTCAAAACTACCGACATCATCAATTCTTACTAACACGTACTTTGTCTGGCTCATAGTTACTCAGTTACCTTTGCTAATGGTATATCAAGGTATTCCCGTGCCCACAATTCAAAACATATAACACTCCAAATGCGTTCGCTATTATCTACTATATCTAAACAATGATCATCAAAAAGTTTTCGTAAGTAATGTGGATTAAACATGCCTCGCTCACATAATTGTTGACTAAATAATAAATCTTCAACCACTTGTTTCCATGGGCCACGTAGCCAGTTACCTAATGGTATACTAAATCCTTTCTTGGGCCGATTTAGTACACCCCAAGGCAGTAAATGCTCAACAGAACGCTTCAAAATGATTTTGGTTTCTAACCCGTTGAATTTGTATTCTGGTGGTACCATTGACATAAATTCAAATACATCTCGATCAAGTAATGGGCAACGTACCTCCAGTGAATTCAACATGCTCATACGATCCACTTTAGTTAGAATATCAAAAGGTAAATAATATACCAGGTCAACATATTGGAATTGAGTGAGGACATCGTAAACAGACATTTCATTTGCAGCAATCTGTTTAATCTGTTCTGCACAATGGAATGGAATAACTCCTGGTAAAAATAACTTTTTCCGTTCATCATCATAAAAATAAACATAGCATTCTTCAGGCCGAAATTCTTTTATATGTCTGTATTCTTCATCTAAGCCGACTACACATTTATTCAATTCCGGCTGAGTTTGATTCCAGGCTGCTTGAAGTGCTAGTTGATATGCTTTGTAACCTCCAAATATTTCATCCCCGCCGTCGCCGCTAAGGACTACCTTTACACAACTATGTGCCATTTTAGAAACATAGTAAGTTGGTATTGAAGAGGAATCTGCGTGTGGTTCGTCATACTGTTGAGAAAGCAATGGTAATATATACTCAAGTTTAGGTTGAATGGTCATATGATAATGCTCAGTGGATAGATGATGGGCAATTTGATGAGCATATTGTGACTCATCGAAGTTGATGTCTTCAAAACCAATTGAAAACGTTTTTATTGGTTGGTTTGATAGTAAAGACATCAATGCAACAACAGAACTGGAATCAACACCACCACTCAAGAACGCTCCCAGAGGAACATCAGATATCATACGTCGTTGGACAGCTTGTAGTAAAAGAATATAGAGTTGTTCTGCAAGTTCAGGTAGAGAACCGTGAATTAGATTTGAAGATGGCGCGAAGTGAGGCTTCCAATAACAAGTTATTTTTGCTTGGCCAGAAGCATCAATGACAATATAATGCCCAGGTTGAACTTTGCGAATAGATCTAAAGATGGACTTTGGTGCACTTATACAACCATATGTAAAGTATTCATCTATGGCTTTTGGGTCAAGTTCTTTTGAGATACCTGGGTGTTGTAGTAGCGCTTTGATCTCGGAGGCAAACACCAGTTTGCCAGTGTCAAGTGCATAATATAGCGGTTTCTTGCCAAAGGGGTCAACAGCTAACATCATTTTCTGAAATCGATCATCCCATAACGCAAGGCTGAACATAGCACGTATTTTGTTAAGGCACCAAGTCAACCCATTATGTTCGTAACTATGCAGAATTACTTCAGCATCCCCATTAGTATAAAAATGGTGCCCCTCAGCCATCAATCCAGAGCGTAAACCCTGGTAGTTATATATTTCACCATTGAATACTAGCCAGATGCTTCCGGTTTCATTGTACATTGGCTGCGAACTACCCACTAAATCAATAATGCTTAAACGTCGGAATCCCATCCCTATGTTTTGTAATATGCGGGTATCCTCCTCATCAGGACCACGATGAATCAAAGTATTGACCATACCCCTCAACAAATCCTGAGAGACCGTTTTGGATTGATCAAAGTACCAAATTCCAGTAATTCCACACATACACAGTTATACGCTTTCGCTTTGCTATCAAATCTACTACAGGGCGCATTTCACCTTCAGACCTTCAGGGTTTGCAACATAAGGCGCAACCGTGCCGCTTTGATTCTATCCTTGCCTTTACATACCAAGTAATCCTCGAGCTTTGATATTGCATCTTGCAGTTGTTCCAAATCCATTTGAGTAAAGCTTTCGCTGTGCCAGTTGCCAAAAACCGGTGTGAATATAAACTCTACACCTAGTTGCTCAGCCAAGTCAACAAAACCAACAGCTTCTTTCATATTGGAACGCATCATAGTAAAGCCAATTATCAAACGCCAATTGTCATTTTGAGTTTCCCTTAGGGACTTAAGCCGCTTTACACCATCAAGTACTTTTTCCAGACTCCCCCCTCGAATGAGCTTAAACGTCTCTTGCGTGACAGCGTCTATAGAAACTAGAATCCAGGATATTCGCCTATTCAACAGCAGTTTCTCAGTCTTTTTAGTGACTGCGGTTCCATTAGTGATCAGGGCTAAATGAAGATCTGGGTAGTTATTGGGGTCCATACTTTCTATAATTTGCAAACATCTTTGACTAACCAAGGGCTCACCGCCCAGAATTAATAGCTCTTGAAGAACTGGAAAGTATTGAGATAAAAGCTGTTCAGTGTTATTGGGGAGCTCTACTGTGTCGTGACGGTCTTGATAACACATGACACAATTCAAATTACAATTTACTGTCGGAACAACTCTCATCATACGCGGTTTTGATTTTAAGACTGTTTTGCGGGTTGCAATTTCATCTTCTTGTAGCAAGAAATTATTTTTGTAAATGTCACTTTTGGGCTCGATGTATTCCTCCGACAATTCTCCTATCCTGTATGGGCAGTCACTTGTACATATAAGGTCTATATTACCTTGGGCCATAAGTTCTCTGATATACACATAAGCTGTCCCATTCCATATTTCCTCAATAGTGGCATTGTTAATATTCCCACATTTAATTTTCGACCAGCAACAGGCATTTACGTTACCCTTGTGATCATCTATTTGGAAGCTTGTCCATGGCTTTACGCAAAAAAAGTTTTTCGCCATTTTGGCACCCGCCTACACAAGAAAGTTTTCTAAACAAATGTTTTCTCGAGCCAAAAATCCCAAATTATCTTTTACCCATAGTGAAAACTGAGAGTGTTCCTGAAGGAATTTTTCTGTGCCAGATTTAACTTCACTGGCCCATGTGTCACTGAGATCATGTAGAATGATGCTTCCATCTACAGAAAGGAATTTGTATACTAACGATAAATCACTATATACAGAATCTGCAAAATGATCCCCATCAATGAAGATTAGGTCATAGGGTGCAAAATCCGACACCCGGCTTCCTACAATATTGATGGAATCAAAATTTATATCCATTTTCCTAATTTGGGTAGCAAACCCTTTGCTGGGGAAGCAAGAAAAAAAACCTTCTAATGTAATGACGTTTGCGGTTTTCCCCAAACAACCTATCATATCTCTTGCAAATTCTAGCGCTCCCTTATTATTATGATACCCAAACTCTGCAGATTGTAGTTTGATCGGTAAGTTAGGATCAACGCAAGTCAGTGCAGCATCAGGCGCGGATAGTGCAATCACGCCTGCGCTCAAGCCCACGAAAGTGCCAATTTCTAGAATGTTATCGGGGCATTTCTTTTGTATGATTTCCACTATTTGTCGTGCATCATCAGGACTGATACACTGGTCGTTAATCAACTCTGCGGAAAAGCCCATCTCTCTCAAATGATTGTAAACAACCTGCCAATAATTCATCTATTTTCTCCCTCGAATAGGAATTCAACTAAGGACTACTCGTTGATAGCTCGGACGATAGGCTCATGTAATGAAACCCCCGTTGCCAAAACGGTATAGCCTCTCGTGATATTGTCTTCAAATACGAGTTTGTCGCCGCTTGGTGTTGTGATTTTTCCTTGAGCCTCCTCAAGTATAAGCATCCCGGCAGCTATATCCCATATTTTTGCAGTTTCTTCTACAAATAATCCTCCCAACTCTCCTGATGCGATGTAACACAACTCTAAAGCTGTAGCGTTGAACACACGGATATCTCCTACTAGGCTTGAAACTTTCCCTAGTTGTTTGAGTCTGCGTTGAAGTGTTAAAGGTGATTTGTATCTCTCAATAGGAAAGCTGAATAGAATTGATTCAAGCGGTCTATGCTTTAATGATATTCTTTGCCCATTTAGAAAAGCCCCTTTTGTTTTTGTTGCGCAGTATATATCACCACTAAATGGAACATACACTAATGCAAAGATTGGATAGTAGTTTTCTAATAAGCCAAGGGAAATACACCACAAAGGTAAACCAGAAACGTAATTAGCCGTACCATCTAACGGATCAATACACCATAACTTATTATTTGATATGGATGAAAAGAGTTCTCCCTCTTCAGCGATTATCCCACACTCAGGAGTAACTTTGGCAAGTAATTCTACAAGCATTTTCTGGGATGCCTCATCGATTTTCGTGGATATTCCGTGAAGGCTGTGAACCTTGGAGTTCACTATCTCTTGCTTCTCTACCTGAAACTCGCCAATTCTCCGTACTTCTTTTTCTATAGTCCTTAAAAAGTTACTGCTCAACATCCTTCACCTTTATAAACTAGGGTATGTCTTTAACTTCAACATTAAGGCCAACTACAATGCCTTTGGATAATAGATTGATTAACTCTGACCGATATTGTTTGAGTAAGATATTGACTGACACTCTGGCTTCAATTTGCGTTAACAAGTCAAGCTCTTTGTTTGTTAGACAATACTCTTGCATTTTGAAGTCATGCCATACACTCTTCTCATCATAAAAAAAACACCATGGACTCAAACGCAAGCCAGGAATACGCTTGGCAGGATTGTATCTGGCAAGTTTCTTCTTTGCTGTTCTGAAGCAATTAATGTAACTCTCAGCGCATTTGTCAATGGAATAGTGATCTCTCACATAGGCTATTCCTTGTTCTATTTCAGAGTATGAGGGTCTGCTGAGTATGGAGGAAATGATATCATCCATCGCATTAAATCTAACATACTTAACTCCATGACCTAATGGGAATAGCTCTTGGAGTGCGCCAGCTCTTGTACTGATTACAGGCGTACCACAACTAATGGATTGTACTGGGGTTAACCCAAAACCTTCGGGAACGATACTGAGAGATAAAGTCCACTCCCCTAGCGAAAAGTACTCTGGTAAATCGTTTAAGGAAAGCCATTCATGGAATACAACATGTGGGTGAATATCCATTTTGGTTGCGACATTATATAAGATTTCATAGTATTGGGTCTCTCTTTCCAGTTCAGATTGGATAGAACGCGGATTAGTCGGTATCAATAATTCATAATCGTAACCTCTTTCCAGAAGTTCTCTTAGTATTTCGAATGCAGTATAAAAACCTTTATCTGGATCAGGGCGGTGAGGAAATAGGAGATACTTTTTTGTTCGCGACAAACCTAACCGAGAATATAGGGAACTTGGATCAGATTGGGAGAACAAAGTAGTAGAGATGCCATTGGGAATTAACTTGATGGGTGGAGGGGAATCATCCCAGGTTTCTGGGCCTGCTACTAAATTGACAATATTCCAAATATAACGAGATGGAACTATCAACATATCCCAATTCAATCTCAAGAAACTTTCCACCTCTATGCCGTAGGCAATAGTTCCCAATGTCAATACAATTGGCTGCGGGATATCCAGTGGAAATGAACGATCTAGAGTCCAAACTACGTCAGTGTACTGAATCGCATTTGCGAGTTGTTGTAAATTGTGGAATTGGTCAGATACACAAATTTCTTCTCCCTTTGCTTCTTTGAGTACTGGTAAGATTTCTAAATTCTCCGTATATTGTAGTATTTCATTTTCTTTGATTTCAGGACATATGACTGTCACATCTATGCCAGCACGCACGAAATTAAAAAGGAGATCATGCATAAGCATTTGCGCGCCCCCAGCCTGATGCTTCTCGCGGATAGGGAAATAGGAATATACTAATAGTCGCATTATTGAATAACTCTTACTACCTTTCGTAGATTTGGTGGCATACATGACTGGCAAGCACGCAAGAGTGCTTTAGAAACTGCGGGTACCACATCCTCACTTTTCTATGTGCTGTAATAAATTTTAGGCTCTCCAGGGTTTCGCAGGGTGCAAGCAAATTTTCCCCACCCAGTCTGAAATTCCAACGCAGAAAAGGGCTGGGGCTCCCACAAACGCAAGCACCCGAGACATTTTTAGGGATGGGGGCGTTAACCCGGCAAAAACCCAAAGACCCAAAATCTATAATAGATCTAACCCCCATTGAATACAGTCCAAACAGTTTAACTCAATACCGCAGAGAATTGCCTGAACAGAGTATGTATCTATATAAAATTCTATGCGCCTTAAAAAACTTTTGTTAGCCGAATGTTGATACTTTTCCAGTGTTTGGCGGACAAATTTTTCTCCATAAGCAAATTGTAGATCTGCGAAATCTCTGGCCGGGTCACCAATATGGGAATTAGCAAAGTCAATTATACCTATTCGAGTTGAGTCAGTATTAAGGATTATATTTTGATCAGTCAAATCTCCATGGATAAGCTTCGGAGAAAAGTCAAAAATCTCAGAGTTGTTTAGAAATTTGTCAAAGCTATGGGTGATCTCTCGACGTTGAGAAGTAGATAACAAAGGAAATACATATATTTGAGCTTTTTCCCAAAACTTGTCTAAAATATCGTATCTTGTCTGCTTTTCTAAGGTTACTGTAAAAGTATCATCAATGCTAATGTCGTGTAAATCATTGAGAAATTGGCCAAGCTGATAGGCTATTTTTAGTGCAATTGACCGAGATTTCAATTGTCTAAAAACCCTAGAAGAAAGTTTCACGCCAGAGATAAACGGGTAGCCGAAGAATGGATAAGGATAATTCTTACATCCCGTACCAATAAACAATGGATGCGGAATCTGGGCATGTAAAAAAGAAAGATTCTTCAACAACTCCACTTCACGTGGTACTTTTTGGGCCACAGAATCGAAGCGTGGAAACCGAAATATTATTTTCTTATGATCACTTTCGGCGGTGAAGGTATAATACTCTACCCCTTGGTCATTTATGTAGCACCATTCTGATAGCTGTGCATAGGGAAAACATCTTTGAGCTATTTCTGGTAATTCACTTGGATCAAAAGCTAATTGATTAGGATTGTAATTCATTGCATTGCCCATCGGGTTGGATCATGGGTTAGGAGGTTCAGAAACAATCCCTATATTCTT
>CAZFJT010000111.1:0-8084 GCA_964519135.1 uncultured Syntrophales bacterium
ACGGTATGTTATCCACGATCGCGGAGGCTATACCTGCAGTCCAGACTATGACCAGTATTGCTATACGTATATCATCTTGACTTGCTATTTTTATTCCTCTTGCCACTGTGTCAAGGATACCTACCTCTCTCGCGCCCGCGACCACCACAAAAAGCATCATAAAAAACACCAATGAAGGCCATTCCACTTCATGTTCCAAAATGTGGGGGAGATCCTCCCCTGTTAAAATAAGCGCCAAAGCGGCCCCAAACAGAGCGGCCACACTCACTTCCATTCCCAGGCGCTCATGAAGAACAAAAAGCGTCATTACTCCCAGGAGAGTACAGCCTGTAATAGCCAGGAGTCTGTAGTTGGTGATCCGGTACTTATCACGCAGGGAAGCAATCATTTCATCTATTTGTTCTTCTGATTTCGTATTCTTTTCAGACCTGTAGTACCATCTGCTGTAAAGCATTTGCAGTATCAAGACGATAATAACCACAGGCCCTATATTCACCACAAAGTCATTAAAGGACAGGCCTGCGTAAGAACCGATCATGATGTTGGGAGGGTCACCTATCAAGGTTGCCGCTCCTCCGAAATTTGAGGCCAATATTTGAGGTAACAGCAACGCCATGGGAGCTATGCCCAGAGCGGCCGCAACATTGAGTGAAACAGGAGTAAAAAGCAGCATTGTGGTAACATTATCCAGAAATGCGCTGGCTACGGCCGTAATAAGGCAAAATACGGATGAAAGCGCGAAGACATTGCCTCTTGATAATTTAAAGGCCTTATAAGCCATCCATTGGAAGATTCCGCACTCCTTTAGTATCGCCACCAGAATCATCATGCCCATTAAAAGAAAGATCACGTTCCAGTCAACAGATTGCAGGGCTTTGTTAAATGAGAGTATTTGAAAGGATGGAAACCATTGTCCCAGGGTATGGGTGAGCATAAGTATGGTCGAAGCGCCCGCGAGCGCGGCTGTGGCCCTGTGGACCAGTTCAGTGGCGATCAAGAAATAGACCATAATCAGTATTGCCAGGGCTATGAAGTAACCAGGCCCTATTTTCCTGGTCATGGTTATTTTCGTGGCAGTGGAGTAGAGTCTTTTTCTGTCTTTATCTATTCCAACAAATCTCGGCTGTGGCAGGCTCTCCTTGATAACCTCCTTAAAACCGTGCTTACGAGCGTCCATGGTCCAAGTGGCGTTGATGTCACTCGCGCGCGCGGGTCTGATTTCTTTGCCAAATAAGCCGTTGGCGCCGGTCTCAAGTCCCTTTTTATGACCATTTTCCCTGTTGTTGGTGTGAAAGGGTTTACCGTTTTTGTAAAGAGTAATTTTGACTCCATCAACAGGATTCCCAGTTGTGTTTACTATCTTGCCTTGGATAAGAAGAAAAGGTTCTTTCTCTTTTTTTTCCTCACATGTCCCAGATGTGGCAAATAGTGGGATAAGCAACAATACCAAAAGGGCCGAGTATCTCATCATGGCCGATTCTCCAATGCGCAGTTAACTCCTTGGAATTCCATCAACCCCATGACACAATGTAATCGCATGATTTGCCGCCTTTTTTTCGGCATGGCCTACTATCATCGTGTCTGACCACAATATCCATGATTTCAGCAGGTTTCCACCGTCTCCCAACTCCCTCCAGAATCCCCTGATCATAAGCGCATGGGCTTACTATCGCGTAAGTCAAGCGGGCCCTGTTCAATCCGGCCTGTTTGCCTAAGTTCTCGTATGTGATTTCTCCCACCTCAGCGCCCCTGAGATTCCTTTTGTAACCTATGTCCATGGTTTCCAGTAGCGCTTCCCAGGGAAGGGCATCCACCTTTTCAGAAGTGATTGCTGCAAACGGGATGCGTGAGCCCACGTTTCTGAGCATATTGCTTCCCAGTATATCGGATGTGTCCTTGAGCGCGTTGAGGTAATATTGGAGTGGGTACCATGTGGAAGGTTCAGGGTTTTCCAATCTGTTCTTTGCAAGGATCTCCTCACCCCACTTTTTCATATCATCTGGAAAGGCGCTCATAAACGCCAGTAGTATGTTACCTGAGACTTCAACACCTTGATTGTAAAGAACAAACTCTCCCATGATCTCCCTCGCGTCAGTTTCTTCGAACCTGTAGAAACAACTATAAGAATATGAAACAACCTCTCCTTATAAACGCCGGAAAGATGTATCACTGAATGATTAGTTTCCAGCGGGTCAGGAAAAAGATCGATCGCAATAGAAAAACAGATCCCCTCGCCTTTGGGCGGACTGGTATTATCCTCTCATATCGGCCGGGCAAGTTATTTCAAAAGCATTACATTTAATCATCTAAAAAGGCATATGACTCAAAGCGCTCCATATGTTGATCCCAAAAACCGGCAAATGTCAATTGATCAATGTGAAAAGGCGTTGATTATGACACAATCCCATTACAAATTTATGATTGCCCTTGGTTGATACAATAGTTATTAGAATAATATGGGCTTCTTTTCCGGGATTTGAAATAGTTCGCGGCCATGTTTATCTTGTTCAGTGGAAGAGCCTGTGCGCCGAGATGATCTATGGCAATGACCGGATGGGTTAAGTCGAGCTCCAATCAAATAAAAGTCGGCTAAAATGCTTAATCAAGGGGATTCATGACTGGCGGGTGTGATTATGATCTGGTGGTGATAGGCGCGGGCATTGCGGGCATGGTTTCGGCTGTTACCGCTAACGGCATAGGTAAAAAGGTCGCGGTTATAGAAAAGCGATGGGTTGGTGGCAATTGCACTAATCTCACGTGTATACCTAGCAAATCTCTTATACGGGTAGGGCATGTGGGGTCTGAAATATCAAGGTTAGGGGATTTTGGATTGGCCCTGGAACCAACCCCCGGCCTGGACACCAAAAATGTAATGCCCCATATCAGAGCTATTGTAAAAAGGGCTTATGAAAAGGATTTACCCGAGACCTTTCAGAGTATTGGTGTGGACATTATCTCAGGTAGCGCAAGTTTTGTTGATAATCATAAAATTAAGGTGGCCAATGAGAGCATAACTGCCGACAAATTCATAATCGCCTGCGGAACCACGCCAATGATCCCTAACATCCCTGGATTGGAGGATGTGGATTTCCTCACCAGTGAGAATATATATGAGCTTAACGAATTGCCCAGGTCCATGATCATTTTGGGAGGGGGCGTGGATGGGCTCGAGTATGCGTCTGCCTTTGGAAGGCTTGGTGTGGAAGTCACCATTGTGGAGAGATCCAAGCAACCTTTGGCAATGGCTGACAGAGAGCCTGTGAATCATCTTCTTTCAGCCCTTGAAGAGGATGGTATTCGCATTCTCAAGGGGGCGACGGCCTCCAGGATTTATAATGATAAGGATCAAGTAAGCGCGGTGATCCAAAGGGATGGACATAATGATGAAGAAATATCCGCTGAACGTATTCTGGTCACTCTTGGTAGAAAGCCGGATTTTGATGGGCTTGACCTGGATAACGCGGGAGTGGAATATAGTTCCAAAGGTATAGTTACCGACAGAACCCTCAGGACAACAGCCTCTAATATTTATGCGTGTGGGGATGTGGCAGGGCCTTATCAACTTGCCAACACCGCGGAATATCAAGCAATATTGGCGGCAACCAATCTTTATTCGCCCATAAAACAAAAGACTGATTATTCCAATAATGTCTATGTGATTTTTACTGATCCCACTTATGCTTTCATTGGATTGACAGAGGCCGAGGCCCACGCGAAATATGGCTCAAAACTCAATATTTACAGGTTCAAATATGAGAATATGCGCAGGGCGATGGTTGATTGCTCTGAAGTGGGAATGGCCAAGTTCCTGTGCGATGGCGCAGGTCGTCTGGTTGGCGCCCATATTTTAGGTGAGGCAGCGGCAGAGGTTATACATGAGGCCCAATTGATAAAAGCCCTGAAAAAGCCCTTGCACAAGCTGAACTTTATCACCCACGCGTATCCCACCTATGCCCAGGCCTTGGTAGGAAGGGCCATTCAACTGGCTTTTTTGGAAAGGATGGAAAAGAGTTTATTGGTGAGATTCGGGCTATTTGTTATGCCGGGTTTTTCCAATAAATTGAGTTTGGCAAGGGAACGTTTGGCAGAGACCCATGATGAAGACTCCGCGAAAAAGACGGCAAGGGTAGAGCTGGCCATAATGGACCCAACCACTGGAAGGGAAGACCAGCGGGTTACGGTTGAAAGAACCGGTGACATTACATGCGTTATAAACGCGCCCCTAGAGATCACTGGAATTGATGAAGGTCCCGTTCTGGCTGCGTGCTCAGGAGGTGTGTCAGGAAAGACAAAGAGAATATTGTTGAATTTCGAGCATGTGAAAAAAATCAATGGCGTGGGCGCTACCATGCTGGTGAAGCTATGCGTAAAGGCAAAAAAGAACAAGCAAACCATCACGGCAATTGGAGTCAGTCAATCTGTCAGGGAAATTTTAAAAGTAACCCAACTGGATCAGATAATCTCAATTGAGGAGCCAGGCGGGAACGCTAAAGAGTCCCAGGAGGAGATGAAGGAAACACCAGGGTCCGGACCGGTTCCCGTGAACATCGGTAAGTGGGCCAAACCTGTTGAATATTTGGAAGTTGGCGCCGCTCCGGAAGTCGCGAGGAATCTCAATGTAAATGGTAGAAGGCCAATAGGTCCGGTAAATGGGTTCGGTCAATTGATTCAGAAGGTTTATACTTTGACGATAAAAGATACAAACATTTCGCCTGAGGACTGCATGCTGGAACTCAAGAACAATTTTGCGGCCTTTCAGCCTTCATTCAATAAGTTTTATCCTCTGGGCGCGGGGATCGAGCCCGGTGAAATCACCCTTATAGAGTCAATGACTCCAGGAGGGCCAGTGGCCACTGGAGTTATGATACTTTACTCTGACGATTTGTCTTTCACATTCATGACCCCTGAAGGGCATCCTGAAGCGGGCTTTGTTTCGTTCTCCGCGTTTCGAAATGATATAGGGACCATAACGCAAATAGCCGGTCTAACAAGAGCTAATGATCCCTTGTTCGAACTGGCCTTTCACACGGTTGGCTCAAAGATACAAAAGGGCATATGGATCCATGTTTTAACTTCTCTTGCCCTGCATTATGGAGCGCCGGCGGATATCACATACCAGGAGGAATGTGTCGATAGATCCATGCAATGGCGTCAGATCACCAACATAAAGAACAACGCGCAAATTCATACATTGATCCACGAGCCCGCAAGGATTTTCAGGTCAATAAAGAAAAGACTCAAAAGGAATCAATAGGGGTGATGTTCCATAATGGGGACCAAAAGATATGAGGCTGTTATAGTGGGTTCAGGTCCCAATGGTTTGGCCGCGGCCATAACCCTTTGCAGGAACGGAAAATCCGTGTTGGTCATTGAGGGCGCTGAAGATCCTGGAGGGGGATTGAGAACACAGGAACTCACAAGACCCGGCTTTTTACATGATGTATGCGCTGCTGTCCATCCTCTGGCTATGGCCTCACCTTTTTTCAGACATTTGGATCTTTCCAAATTCGGATTGCAATGGATACATTCAACATTTCCACTTGCTCATCCCCTTGATGATGAGCCCGCAGTGATAATGGATAGGTCCTTGGAGGAAACAGCGAAAGGCCTAGGGGCTGACCGGGAATCATATATTCGCATGTTTAAAGGTCCAGCCTCGAACTGGGAAAAGATAGTCCATGATCTGCTCAGGCCACTTGGAATTCCTAAATATCCTTTTCTCATGGCCGGAATGGGGCCTTTGCTGATTAGGTCAGCGGTGGCCCTGGCTCATTCAAGATTCAAGGGAAACAGGGCAAGGGCGTTGTTTGCAGGTAACGCCGCGCATTCAATATCTCCATTGGATAGATTGTCCACCGGGGCTTTTGGCGTTATGCTCGGAATGTTGGGTCATGGGGTCGGCTGGCCAGTGGCCAGGGGAGGTTCCAAGTCAATTGCCCGGGCCATGATCCTTTGTTTGGGGTCCAATGGAGGTCAGTTGATTACAGGTCGAAAAGTGCGCTCCATTGAAGATATCCCTCCAACAAGAACGGTCTTTTTTGATCTTACGCCCAAGGGACTCAGTGAAATAGAGGGTTTGGATTTTCCCGCCCATTACCGAGACAGATTGGCTGAGCATAAGTATGGGCCTGGTGTTTTCAAAATTGATTGGGCTCTGGATGGACCTATTCCCTGGACGGATCCTGCGTGTATGGGCGCCGGGACTCTGCATCTTGGAGGCTCATTGGAGGAGATCGTGGAATCAGAGTCAAAGATTCTTGGCTCTGAAAGTAGTGATAAGCCATACGTATTGCTCAATCAGCCGAGCCTCTTTGATGAAACAAGGACGAGTAAGGGATTTCACACGGCTTGGGCCTATTGCCACACACCCAATGGCTCAAAAAAGGACATGACCAAGGCAATCGAGGATCAAGTGGAGAGATTCGCTCCTGGGTTCAGGAATCGCGTTTTGGATCGCCATGTGATGTTCCCAAAAGATATGGAAGAACATAACCCGAATTATGTGGGAGGGGATATCGCGGGCGGACCTCAAGGATTATTGGATTTGTTTGTTATGCCCCTTGGTAGGCGCAAGGCTTACGAGACCCCATTGAAGGGGATTTACATTTGCTCTTCGTCAATGCCTCCAGGCGCGGGTGTACATGGAATGTGCGGCCATCTGGCTGCAAAGGCCGCGCTGCAAAATCGCGACTTATAATCTTATTGCCCATTGAGTTTAACTTTCAAAAGCTCAGCAATTTTCTCGCCTACCAAGACCCTGCCCGAATCGGTCAAGTGAACGCCGTCAGGTTTGTAGGCCGGTCTTTTTCTCTCACATAGGGCGTTTCTCATATTGATGAAATATGGTTTGTCTTTTAGCTTCTCCATAATCCTCAGGTAGGTAGTGACAATATTTTTTCTGATAGTCGAGTATTTATCCCTATTTAATAGAAATCCCCTTTCGTGTTCTCTTATGTTATCGTCCAATTTGCAGGTCTCAACCCAGAGCATGGGCTGCCATATCACTATGAAACCAGCGTTCAGGCATTTGGAAATCTTATTAATGTATTCGTACCTCTTCTCAATGTCTTGAGCCAATTGTACCAATTCAGGGTCATTTGGATCCATTTCAGTGGTAACAGCAGTGAGCTTTTGGATCATTTCCTTGGTAAACGAGGAGTTTATAGCCGCAGTAACAGGTTTGAGGATACCGAACCATTTGTAATGATAGCTTTCAATAATGGCCTTTATTCTCCGATAACCGAAATGCGCATATCTATTATGAAATTCATTAAAATACGTAGAATCATTGGCGCCGTCGTAAAAAAGGATAATGTCAGGTTGGTCAGAATTCTCTATCAATTGTTTTTGGAGATACTTTGTTTCAAGTATAGAGTTGTATGAGGCGACTCCGAAATTGGTTACGTGATATTTCTTTCCAACCGCGCGTGAATTCAGGATTGAGGCCACAATACTGAGTATGGTCTCTGAGTCGTCATTAGTGGCGCCTTCCATTGTTGAGCCCCCAAACATCCAAATCCTAATAAGTTCTCCACCATGGTCTTTAGGCGGATTACTTGTGGTGGGCCTAACCCCTTCTTCTTCCACAAAAAGGCAGTACGGATCATAATCGACTCGCGCTCCCTCTCGAGCGTGTCCGTAGATTATTAAATTGCTTAAAGTCACCAAAACGAACGCGAAAACCTCAATGCACAGCAAAGCGATCAACAACCACTTAAGAGATATCCAAATTATCCGAAAAATGGGTTTCAAGAATCTCTCCTTGAGCTGACATCTCTGAACAGATAATCAATCGGTTTTTCAAACTCCTGCGGTTAATGCGCTGGATCGTTGTATTATTATATCCAATAAGAATAATATCTTGCCTTTGTCCGAGCCTCACTTATGTAAAATATGGAAAATATTTTTCCACTGTCAATATTCGGGCCGAGATGCGCTGTCATTCTTACCCAAGCCTGATCTGTTCTTATGAGCCTTGTCCTGACTCCAAATAAGGGCGGTCTTGATATTGAGCCTATGGCGCCTAAATTTTTTGTAATAGTCCACCGGGCTTGAAGCGGTTCTGCGCCCGGTTCGATTGGATG
>CAZFJT010000112.1:0-8077 GCA_964519135.1 uncultured Syntrophales bacterium
AATGAGCAGCACCACAAGCACCCAAAATTCAGGACTCTTTGATGTGCTGATCCCCCCCTTTGAAAAGGCCAATAATGTCAAAGTGGATGTAATCGCGGTTGGAACTGGAAAGGCGATCAAACTTGGAGAAAATGGCGATGTGGATCTCATTTTTGTTCACGCGAAATCTGCAGAGGAGAAATTTGTGGCCGATGGTTTCGGGGTAAAGCGCCATCCGGTTATGCACAATGATTTTGTTATCATAGGCCCACCTGATGACCCGGCTAAGCTCAAGGAGGCAAAAACTGCGGCTGAGGCTCTGAAGAAAATATCCGAGGCAAAGGCTGAATTCATTTCCAGGGGCGACGACTCAGGGACACATAAAAAGGAAAAAAGTCTCTGGAAGGCCGCAGGAGTTGAACCCAAGGGAAAATGGTATATTGAAGCGGGCCAGGGAATGGGCGCTGTGCTTACCATGGCCTTTAACAAGAAGGCATACGCCCTTACGGACAGAGGAACATTTATCAAGTACGCACAAAAGATAAAACCAATGGAGATAGCCTTCCAAGGTGATGAGGCTCTTTTTAATCCATATGGTGTAATAGCCGTAAATCCTGAAAAGCACCCAGACACCAAGATAAAGCTTGCTCAAAAGTTCATCGAATATGTTACAGGCCCTGAAGGTCAAAAAATTATCGGCGATTACAAGGTGAAAGGAAAACAACTGTTCTATCCGGACGCAATCAAGTAACACAAATAAATCGTAACTCTTTGGATTATCGCCAGGTGTTCGTTCCCATTAAAATGTTAGGGGCTCACGAATCACCTGGTGATTTAATAAATATCATATATGTTTATATTTTGTCATACATATAACTTAGTCAGCGCGTTTCTCTTGCACAAAGCAGCGCAGAGCTCATTCTTTTGTCCAATTAAAATCTGATGTAATGATTACCACCTGGAACTAAAATTGGGATATTTTGCAGACTCTTTCCAATCAGCAATAGGTCTTATAATCCAGATGGATCCTGAGACCATTACGATAGTGGTTACCTCTTTGAGGGTTGCGGTTGTTGGTGTGATAATAGCGGCAATAGTCGGCGTCCCATTGGGTCTTTTGATAAGCCTTAACAGATTCTGGGGCAAGCGGGCCTTGCTATTGGTTTTGAATACTTTGATGGCTTTACCCACAGTTGTTGTGGGTTTGGTATTTTATGGACTTCTGAGCCGGAAGGGAGCGCTTGGCGAACTGGGCCTACTATTCACTCCAACCGGTATTAGTCTTGGATTGGCGACCCTCGCAATACCTATTACGGCAAACCTCACCATATCAGCGATAAACAGCCTTGACCCAAGGATCGGTCCCACATGTAAGTCCCTTGGCGCCACATCTATCCAGGCGGCGCTGATGATGATCAGAGAGGCCAAGTACGGAGTCATCGCGGCCATAGTTGTGTCATTCGGGAGAGTTGTCTCTGAAGTGGGCATAGCAATGATGCTGGGAGGCAACATAAAGGGCTTTACCCGAACCATGACCACTGCAATCGCGCTGGAGACCAGCAAAGGGGAATTCGAACTTGGCCTCGCCCTTGGCGTGGTCTTGCTAACAGTGGCTCTATTGGTCAATGGGGCCTTGTTTCTAATTCAAAGGCGTTAGCCATGAAACTCGCATACGACATTGAGAGTTTAAGCTTTGGGTACAATGGAAATACAGTCCTGGAAATTGATCGGCTCCAGGCGGCCTCAGGGGAAATACTGGGGCTCGAGGGTCCCAACGGTTCAGGCAAGACTACCCTTTTGCACGTGATGGCCTTTATATTGCGCCCGAACTCAGGTTCCATAAAGTTCTTTGGACAGGATACAACCAAGCTGGAAAAGACGGCCCTTAGAAGAAGAGTCGGTCTCCTTTTACAGCATCCGTACATGTTCGGCGGTAGTGTAATCCACAATATCACCTGGGGTCTCAAAATCAGGGGAATTCCCAGGAAAGACCGCATACCCAAGGCAACACAAGCTTTATCATGGGTTGGGCTGGAGGGTTTCGAAAAAAGGGACGCGCGCTCCTTATCAGGCGGAGAAACCCAGAGAGTGGCCCTGGCCAGATCTCTTGTTCTTGATCCGGATGTTCTGCTTTTGGACGAGCATTCCAATCATATGGACAAGGAAAGTGTTCAAAAAGTGGAACAAGTGGTTATGGAGAGAAACAGGTCAAAGGGTAATACGGTAATATTTGCGGGTCATTTCCATGACAGAAAGACTGGGCTGGAACCACACAGGGTAATTAATATTGAAGATCTAATGAGATCATCGAACGCCCCATAAGAGTGATTCTATAAACCAGAAACCAAGATCAGTCAGTTTTTTCAGGAAGCGCGTACACAAATCCATCATAGCTTCCAAAGTACAAAACACCATTATCCAATGACGGTGAAGACGCGACCGGCCCACCTGTCCTGATATTCCATTTAGCCTGGCCGGTTCTTCCATTTATTGCGTATAAATAGTGGTCAGAACTGCCGAAATATACAGTATTCCCAGACACCAACGCGGATGAGAAAATTGAGTCACTTGTTTTAAAGCGCCATTTTTCAGAGCCTGTCCCAACATCCAGGGCGTACAGATTGCCATCAGTGCTTCCAAATACCAAGATCGTATCATCTAACAGAGCCGGCGCCGCGTACACGGCCTTTTTTGATTCGAAACGCCATTTCTCCCTGCCATCAGTCAGGTCTAGGGCATATATATTTCTGTCATTACTACCAAAATAAACTGTCGACTCAAACACTCTTGGAGATGAATCCACAGAGCCCTTGGTTCTGAATCTCCACAGAACTTTTCCTGAAGCAGCCTCCAGCGCGTACAATATCCCCTCGTGGTCTCCAAATAAAACTATGCCTCCACTCACACAAGGAGATGATTCAAGCCATTTAAAGAGAAGACCGTCAGTTTTAAAGCGCCAAATCGATTTACCCGTGCTTACTTCAAGGCAATACATCACACCGTCCGCGCCGCCAAAAATGACCTTGTCATCCATAACCGCAGGAGAGGACCAAATTTCCTTACCTACTCTAAAATTCCATACAGGCGCGCCTGTATCCGTGTTCAGCGCATAAAAATACCCATCCCAAGCGCCCACAAGGACTAATCCTTCGTGCAGAGCCGGTGTGCAACGAATCACATCCCCAGCTCCATATTTCCATTTCCCTTTACCGGTGATTTTGTCCACGCAATATATGCCACTGTCCCAGCTTCCAAAGAAAACCGAGTCTTCATAAACCACAGGGCTGGAGATCACCCACCCGCCTGTCTTGAATTTCCAAAGAAGCTCGGAGAATGACCGCCCCTTGATACGATCCACTGGAAAACTCTCGAAATCCACATCCACTGTGGTTTCCAGCTCAGCCATCCTTCTATCGAGCTCTGATTGTTTTACAGCTCCGGATTCCAAAAGCTTTTCGTACAGGCTCAAAAGCCCCTTTGGAGACAAGCGATACTTTCTCATTAAATCCGGATCGCTCATGCCTCCGTGGATATCTTTCAACGCCATGGATGCGCTAATTTTGTGTTTTTCCGACGCCATAACAATTCGTGTCCGGTTCTTTTAATTAGCCTGATTAATTATTGTTTCCCATTATGGTAATATAACGGTTTTCCATGTTGATGCAATAGCTTGGTAGCGCAAACCAAAAAATGTAATCCATCCATTGAGTTTCTACATCCGCGCGGTCAACCTTCTGGAATACGACGCAAAATATGTATCTTCAAGATTGACTCCTTTTGTCAAGAGCATCTCCGCCCTGGTCAATTCCGCGGCCGTGAGGTCCGCCCCAGTGAGATCGGCCCTTGTCAGGAACGCTCCCCTTAGAATAGCGCCCTTTAGAATAGCTTCCTTAAGATTGGCCCCGATCAGATCAGCCTTGGTCATATCGGCCTTGGAAAGATCGGCCCCTTCCAGATTGGACCTGTGCAGATTGGCGCCTGCAAGGTTAGCCTGTTTGAGATTCGCGCCGGTCATATCCGATTTGGATATCTTAGCCAGAGACAGGTCAGCCTGACTGAGATTCGCGCCGCTCAGATTACATCCGTACAGATACGCGCCTTGCAGTCTGGCGGTCCTTAGATCCAACCCGGATAAATCCGCTCCCATTAGATTCGCCTCAGCCAGATTAACGCCCAGCTTAACCGCAATCTGAACCAGATGGCCTAGTGACGCGGCCTCCCCACTATAAATATGTTCGTATGAAGTTCTACTGATTATATCGAATCTCATGCGCACCTCTTTTGAACCCTGTGGTCTTTCCTACGCGGCTTTTTGGGTAGCCTCTTCAACCTAAGCCGGTAACATGAAACACCAGTAAGAGCTTTTGTAAATCCTTTACCTTCCGGCGAAAGTTTATCATAGGTGAGGAAATATGACAAGAATATCAGCACTGATTCGCATGAGATATGGATGCTATCTAACTTTCGCCTTTATGGATTGGAGCGTCCCGACTAATTTAACTTCAATTTGCATTAAGCGCGAGTTCCAGGTCCAATTACACTGGATAAACGACTTCAACGGTTTAACGAATTGCCCTGATTATAATTAAATCATCTTTTTGTTTTTGAGAAGTAGCCAGTATTCATTTTCATTAAATATCATGCTGTTGACCTATTCCATATATGATGTTTATGGCCCGTGACCTGAGTCTAATCCTGCGCCTGATAAATAAAACCGATTATGCGCCTGAAATTAGCGAATTGGCTTCGATTTTCCTGATTTATTCTTGATGAAATGGTTTCATTGGCTATAATCGACCGACTATTTACCGGGAATTAATCAAAAATATTATTAAGCTGGAAGAATTTATGATCAGCGATTTTTTTAAATTGGAAGAATCCGGGTCGACCGTTTTCAAGGAGCTAATAGGCGGGGCCACTACTTTCGCCACAATGGTATACATCGTAATCGTGAATCCCAAGATATTGGAGGCCGCAGGCATTCCTTTTGGCCCTTCCATGGTGGCCACAATACTCACCGCATTTTTCGGAACCCTGACCATGGGATTGTACGCTAACAGGCCCTTTGCCATAGCCCCTTATATGGGAGAAAACGCATTCATAGCCTTCACTGTGGTTAAAGTGCTTGGTTACACTTGGCAAACCGCGCTGGGCGCAATATTCATCAGTGGTGTAATATTTGTGATCATTACCCTATGTGGCCTGAGAAAATGGCTGGCCGACGCTATACCACAGGGCCTCAGGATAGGGTTCGCCGTGGGAATCGGCCTGTTCCTGACCTTCATAGGAATGACCACCACAGGCATCGTAGAACTGGGGGTTCCAGGAGCGCCCGTGCATGTGGGTAATTTTCACGAGCCAACAGTGCTTCTTGCCATAGGCGGCTTTGTGCTAATAGCGTTTTTGATGCTCAAGAGGATCACTGGCGCCATTTTGATAGGAATTATGGTCATAACAGGCTTGGCGTTCCTTATCGGCGCGGCTCCAACCCCTGAAAAAATTGTCAGCGCGCCTCCGGACCCTACTCCCATACTGTTGGGCCTGAATATTAAGATGGCCTTATCATGGGGCTTTTTTGCGGTGATTCTTACTGTGGTGGTAATGGACTTTGTGGACACCCTTGGATCACTTATAGGAGTATCGGAAAAGGCTGGGCTATTGGACGATAACGGAAATCTCCCTGACATAGAAAAACCCATGCTCTGCGACGCGACCGCCACTGTATTCGCGTCATTGATGGGAACAACCAGTTCCGGTGTGTTCATAGAATCAGCCGCGGGTGTTGAAGCAGGCGCCAGGACCGGCTTGGCCTCGGTGTTCACGGCCCTGTTGATGCTCTCAGCCCTATTTTTTGCCCCATTGTTCACATCCATCCCTGGGTGCGCTTACGGGCCCGCGCTGATCATTGTTGGGATGCTCATGCTGCCGCCCATAGCAATGCTGAAATTCGAAGACATCACCGAAATTGTCCCTGTTTTTCTTATAATTACACTGATGAGCTTCACCTATAATATCGGTATCGGCATGACAGCCGCGTTTGTAATATATCCCATTATGAAACTACTCGCAGGGAGACCCAAAGAAATCACATCAGGATTGTGGGTCCTGTTTCTCATGTCCCTAGCGTTCTTTATTTTCTATCCCTATTGATTGGGCGATTCAGGGCTTTAAACCTTGGCTATGAACTTATGGAGGAATCAGCAACCTAAAATGCCTTTTAAAAAACTGATATTATTCGATATTGACGGAACCCTCATGGATTCGGGCGGCGCGGGCAAAACAGCAATGGAGCTCGCGGTAAATGACACCTTTGGATTTCCAGATGGACTAAAGGAAATCGACTTTGCCGGCAGCACAGACCTTTGGATCATTTCTCAAACCCTCCGCAAGGCAGGAATGGATCATAATGAAAACCTGTTGCAAAGTATAATTAAATCATATCTTGAACATTTGCCCAGGGCCCTGGTTAAGGCAAAAGGGTCTCTTAAACCAGGCGCGGAAAGACTGGTTTCAATGGTTTCTTCTTCCAATGATATGTTGTGCGGCCTTTTAACTGGAAATATTCAGAGAGGCGCAATGTTGAAGCTCTCTCACTTCAATATTGATAGTCATTTTAAAATGGGCGCATTCGGGGATGATAACCAAGACAGGAACAAGCTGCTTCCCATTGCAGTGAACAGGGCCTATGAAACTTCCACCGTAAAATTCGATTACAGGGATTGCATACTAATTGGAGACACTCCCAAGGATGTTATTGCAGCTAAGATCCATGGCGCCAAATGCCTCGGTGTGGCCACAGGCCCGTACTCCACTGAGCAACTCCTCCACGCGGGAGCTTTCGCGGCCCTTGAGGATTTCTCAGACACGGACCGAGTCTTTTCGCTATTGAATGACTAATTGAATCATGGCGTGTAAATGTGCGCTGGACCATTGATGCGAATTCGCTTTTAAAAATAAAATACAATAGGGGTTGACCCGCTTCCGATGAGCGAAGTTTCCTGAGCCCGCGAATTAAACACAGCGAATCGGAACGCCGGTCAACCTAACTACAATGTCAATTATTTTAACGCACAACTGTATTAGGCCTTGGGAGTCTTGATCAAGCCGTTCTGACCCGCGACATCCGCTGTTTCCAACACATTATCCGCGACTCTGTCCCTTATCATTTTTAAGAGAGTATTCTCCTTTTGTTTAAGGGTCAGTATTTGTTCCCTCAGGGAGATATCCTCATCAAGGAGCTTCCCCCATCTGGTTTCATGCTCTTTGCGTATCTCAGGCACTCTGCCGCTGAATTCACCCTGCTCAGCCGCTTCTATTAGGGAATCTATCCTTGACATCCTTGCAGTCAATTCCGTTTTCGCGTGGGGCGCTGAAACAATTGCCGATTCAGAGCTTTCCTGCTGCTTGCTTTCCACCACAGGCTCGGTCTTTTCCACCTTCTTTTTTGGGGCTCTCTTTGTTGGCGTAGTCTTTTTAGGGGGCATTATTATTCCTCCTTTTTCATCAATGGCTTTTATACTCGCAGAACTTGATCCACCCAACCACTGGTTTCCATAGGATACCTGGTCAAGTGATCCAAGGGACTTACCAAAAAGTCCGCCGCTCATCAAGGCCACTGACGCGGCCCAGTTCTCTGCGCTCTCCAGTGTATGCTCCCTTGTATAAGCCGAAGCAAAACCATGGCGCCCAAAAACGAATCTCGCATTGTCCAAGCGAACTCTTTGATTTACTTTGACCCTTAAATTCGGCCGATAGGACGACGCCACTGTAGGGCTCTTATACTTTGAATTCCGGCTGGGAACTTCATTTAAACTTGGGACTTCAACCCTCTTTGTATAAGTCTCATTGACTGACTCTTCACTCTCAGGGGACGATAAGAGGTTCTTAGAATTTTCCTTTGCGCCATTGCCCGCTACCACGGTCTTATCTGAAATACCGTCCACTTTTCCATCGATCACATTTCTAGGGATACCTTCAGGATCCTTGAATTCCTTGGGCTTTACATATTCATTACCTGATACTTGAAATAGATAACCCTGGCGCCACAAATTGATCACTGACAGGATGAATATCATGTACAAAACAATATATGCATATG
>CAZFJT010000113.1:0-2950 GCA_964519135.1 uncultured Syntrophales bacterium
GGGTGGTACTGGGTAGCGTGGAGGAATTTCACCCCAACTCCGATCCTGTACCCCATGACCAAGCCATCACCTGTTGCGCCATAATGATTGGTGGTCATGAACTTTCTGATGTGAAGCCTTCCTGAGCCTCCTGTGGCCATGACCACAGCCTTTGCCTTGACTATGAAATATTCTTCTGTCTCCAGGTTATATAGAACCGCGCCAGAGCAGGCGCCGTTTTCATCCATAAGGAGCTCAATAGCCGGTGAAAACTCAAGCACTCCTATATCCTTTACGCGGTTTCTGGCCTCGTCCCTCAGTGTCCTCATGATTTCCGCGCCTGTTATATCAGCCGCGTAATGCATCCTCTTTCTGCACGTTCCAGCGCCATGAAGAGTAAATAGCTTTCCGTCTTCGAGCTTGTTGAACATTACACCAAGATGTTCAAGCCAGGTGATCACCCTTGGCGCCTCCATTACCATTGCGCGAACAAGATCTCTGTCGTTCTCGAAGTGACCGCCTCCGATCACATCCAGGAAATGATAGTACGGTGAATCCTTCCATCCTTTTGTCGCGGCTTGAATGCCACCTTCGGCCATCATGGTGTTCGCGTCGCCGTGGCGCAATTTTGTGGAGATTATCACCCTTGCGCCCTGTTCCTGGGCTAATAGGGCCGCGGCCGTTCCTGCGCCTCCACCACCTATTACGAGCACATCAGTTTCATAATGGACTTCATTGAGGTCGATTTTGTCAGGATCTACCCTGCTCTTTGACTCAAACTGGTCCGCTATTTCCTGGGCCAGGGAGTATCCCTTGCTTGGACCAACCTTCAGCTCTCTGAGAGAGCCGTCCTTGTAATCCGGGTGATACTTCTCAAGCCTGACCTTTCTTTCGTCCAGTGTGAGAGCTTGAAATTCTTGGCCGGCCTTTTTTCTTTCCACCCTTTTGGGTCTGGTTGCCTCAACTTTTTTGATTAAATCCAGTAAGTCCTGGGTATATCCCATCATAGCCTCCGAAGCGGATTAAGCGGTGTTGTTCTGAAAATCCATTACAGGAATTGTTTGTCTTCAGGTTCCCACATCTCAGGAGCGGTGTGGGGCTCCATTTCCCTTGCCACATATAGGTCTCTCAAGGCTGCTGTGTCAGCTTCTATCAATGAGCGCAGTTTTTCATCGAGTTTGCCTGAGTCTATTCTTTCCACCATCTCAGCCGCGTGAACCGCTTTTGGTCGTAAATGACGGCCCGTTAGCCTTCTACATAGTATGGCGATATTATATTGGCCCAGTTCAGCAGGGCACCTGGATGCGCAGATACCGCACATTACGCATGATAAGGACATCTCCGCTGTTTTTGCTATGTCGCCCCTTAGAGCTGATGAGATATATTCCATAACAGGTATGTCCATTGGACAAGACTTAGTGCACGTATTGCACCCCATGCATTTCGCGAGCTCAGGATAGTATTTCAACAGCGTGTCAACGCTCGGTTCAAGCTCTTGAAGGTCATAAGCCGCTCTATTGGCCGGAAAAAACGGCACCATGGACAGATACATGTTCGGCTGAACAACGGTCTGGCAAGCAAGACCCACATGGATCTTCGGACTGCCCGGCAATCTGTACACAGTGCCGCACGCGCCGCATATACCTCCTCTGCATCCGCACCCTCTTATCAATTGATAACCCGCGTACTCAAAGGCCTTCTGAATGGTCAAGGTGCTGGGAACATCGTACTTTTTGCCCATTATAAATATTGGAACAAGATCCGCTCTCAGAACTGTTTGTCCTTGATCTTGTTGTCCTTGATCTTGGATCTCTTGCGTCCCTTGGACCTGTTCTTGGGAAGACATCTTATAAATCCTTTCGGGTTATCTGTTGTTTAATTCCTATAATTTATCCCGCGAGAAACACGCCTATAACTATCCCTAATATCAGGGCCATCAACGCCATGAAATAATTATCAAGGGATGTGATCCCCGGCGCTGGCTGGATTGTTTCAGGGACCACCTCGTCCACTATATAGTCTTTGTACGCGGTATCCACTTGTGGGCAGGCCAGAACACAGGAATAGCATTGCTCACAGTCCTCGCCAACACAGGTCTCCAATGCAAATGAAGTCCTCTGTTCGGTCTTATCAAAACGATCCGTGTCACGCCTGAGAATCGGGCATGAATCAATACAGTTGCCGCAGGCTATGCAGCCCTTATCACCAATGATATCAGCATCCGGGTCTTTTATGTCCAACCTGTGATACGGCTCGATACCCCGGGACAGCAACCTGAACCTGGCCACTGGAGGTTCCTTTGTATCAAGGATGGTTTTTGCTATCCCTTTGGTGTCAGTCTCTAGTTTAGTCTTTGGATCATCTTTGATTGATGGCATCCCACGTCACTCCACTTTATCATAAGCAAGGGCCGGCTCTATGAAGGCCAGCCTTTTTTGTGTTTTCTTCAGGTTCCTGAAGATCTCCCTGGTCATGGTAGGGTGGCACTTAACACAATTATCATAATCTTCGCCTGTAGGACATGAAGACAAAAATATGCGTGTTTTGAAATGTATTTTACCGTTATGGCAACGCTTACAAGTTTCTTTGGAGGGAAAGGCCACCATCCATCTGGGATTTGTGGACAATTTCATCCATGCCGCCTCCATTGCCTCTCCCATTTTCCCCGGCTCTATTGGGAGAAATCTACCGGCTTGATAAGAATGGGAGGCTGAGGTGTGGCAAGCGTCACAGGCAAGATGATTGACCTCCGCGTAATTTACGGTCTTGTCCACCTCGCCCTGTTTTTTGTAGCGTTCGTGGCATTTTGCGCATGTATCCTCGCTCGCGATCACGTGTTTTTTGTGGTCCATGCTCAAGCCGATATTCTTAAGATCAACCGTGAGATCTCTAGTAAATACGGTCTTTCTTTTAATGGAAGCCAGGTGGCAGTGTCTGCAATTGTCGCTTGGGATTCTGGTCTTCTCCATCT
>CAZFJT010000113.1:2960-8073 GCA_964519135.1 uncultured Syntrophales bacterium
TGTAAAAGTCCTCGGAATCTTGACATCACAGTCCCTTTGGCCGCGCCCTGGATATGGCATTTCGCGCATGATATAAGCTCATGGGAGAATCCCTTCTTTTCCTGGACAAGCCTCTTTTTCATCCAATGGGCAAATTTGGCCTGCTCAGTGTGGCACATCATGCAAGCCGAGGTCCTAGTGGAATAGTCGGCCGCGACCATTACGCCAATCAATAGGACAATAAAAGAGATACCGTATAATGTGAGCCGATTCATTATTACGCCTTCGCGTTTTGTCCTTCCATTTCCTTGAGCTCTTTTTTTCGCCTGTTGGCTTCCTTAAAAGCGGCTGATATCACTAGGGGCCCGCTGTTTCCTATTGGGCATTTGACTGCGCATCTGCCGCAACCCACGCAATATTTGGATAATTCAAGGACCTTTTCATAATCTCCAAGCCTGGTGAGGAGAATAAGGCCCATGGGCATTGAAACCCCCTCGGCCTCTTTTACAGGGCATGCTCCCACGCATGTGGCGCAGTTGTAACAGTTTATGGCCCGACCTGTGTCTGGGGTGAGCATTGATTGCAGGGTGTATTCAAATACAAGAAACACCGCAAATAATATTGCCAAGGCATTCAAAGTGACCCTGTCAGGTCCTTTGCCAAAAAACACGGACAAATAGATTTTACTGAAAGCGCGGTATTGGGGATAGTCTTCGATTCCCTTGACGATCGCGCTCTCAATGGCTGTTAAATAACCTGTAATCGTGACCTGCGCGCCCCTGAACATCGAAGGATGATCCAAGCGTTCCAATGAGCCTGACGCTAGTATCTTGTTTCTGAGTTTGGCAATGTCATTGTCCTTCACTGAAATAAGGTCAGGATAGCTCAATAATTTCAAGTCGGTAATCTTTCCGTCCCCTATGGTGACCTGAACATCTATCTCACCCCTGAATCCTTGGCCCGCGCCGGTGTACACACCATCCTCGGCCATGGATAGACCATCTTTCCAAGGGCTCATTGCAAGTCTTTTTGTCTCAACAGCGTTCACATCATGCCTGACATAGAAGTATGAAACTATAACCAATCCTATAACAGCAAGAAGATAGAAAACTTTAAAAGAGCCGAACAGTTTGTATTCCTTGTGGTATCTGAACATGAGAACCGTCAGGAATATGAACGCAAGTATGAATCTCGCGCTTGGAAACAGTATTGCGGTTAATATCAGGTAAAAGCCCAGGCGCACATACCTGTCACGTATCAATCCCCAAAGGAAATTAATTGGATCATTAAAGAGACGCGACAACGTCATCAATGAATTCCTTTCCTACCAGTCCCCCGGTCATGGCTGTTACCAGGGAATACCTCGGGACCCTGCCATTCTTTATGGCTTCCCTGGTGTCCTCTTGCATTGTCCCTATCATTACGGGAAGTGGTAGATACTGCACACAAAAACTCTGACAGTTTCCACATCTTATGCACTTCAAGCCACCATTTTTTATGAACCGGTCATAGTCCAAAACCCGGCCCGCAACAGCAAGCTCCGCCTGAAAGGTTATGCCAACAGGGCAATTATCCTGGGTCGCGTAACAGGCCCTGCATTCATAACAGTATATGGTTGCCGGATTACCCCGGAATATGGGTTTAATCACAACAGCCAGCAGAGCGGCGACTATTCCGAAAAGAGATATCCTGTCCAGGTTTCTTGCCCAACCTCTATCTTTGAGGTTAGTGAAAAATTGATACCTGTGAATTCCGGGCAGAATAATCGGTTGATCAGGATCTTCCCTTTTCTGACCTATATTTTTAGGATCTTGTCTCTGGGACATACCATATATTCCATTTCTAGTGTGGGAGCATAGCAGACATCAACAACCCTACAATGAGCCCGCCGGTAAAACCCTGGATCAACTCTGTCCGGCTTTTCATGTCCAGGGCCCAGGCAAGGATCACTCCTGACAGTCCACCAACAAATAAAAAAATCAACCAGGTCATGGGCCAATCTCCCTAATCCCTAGGAGCGCCTTCCAAAGTGGCGGTCATTTGTCCTGATAATCTCTTGGGGACCATGAGCCCTATTAAGGCCGCGGCGATTACACCACCGCACACGCCCTGGGCAATGGCCGGAACATCGATCTCAAAAAGCGCAAAGGCCAAAACACCGCCGGCAACGCCGCCTGTTATCAAAAAGCCGATCAATTGATACACCCAATTCTTTGCAGCGTCTGAACCTATCAATGCGCCAAGGCCGCGAATGAACACTATATTGACCAGAGCAATTACAGCCACAAAACCGGCTATTACCATAATATCCTTTTCCAGGTCCACGTTAGACGGATCAAAGATCGACAGGTTAAGGAATTTCATATATATGGCCGCGATCGGGGCCATGATTGCCATGGAGCCGAATGTGTACGCGCCCTTGATAAACCCTGTCTCAGCCCTCATTGTCCCTTCGCCCATCATGCCGCCTCCACCTAAAGGAGATGGTCCGCATGAAGTTGTTGCGTTTATGATGTACGCGGACATTACTATTGCAAGCTGGGACCAATCCAGGAATCCGAATTTGGCTGGACCAAACAGGTACAAGACAGGAACCAGCGCTGCGGTAAGTATCCTTGCGCATGATAGTGGCAGTATTGTCTGGAACTGAACAAAGATCGCGAGCATTCCAGCCACACCAAGGAAAGGAGCGGCAACAAGGCTATTGAGCAAGGTCCCTAAAGCGTCAAAACCACCGGTCGCGGCCAGGGCGCCGGCAGCTAAAAAACCTGCGGCCATGGCTGTGACAGGCAATAATATTATCCCATCCATTAGATCAGTTATCCTGACCCTGCATACCAAGACCATTATGATCGCGCCTACTACCAGCACCGTCTGCACCGGCATCTTGCCGAATGGTTGGAATATGGCGATCAGAAGTGAAGCCACGAATATTATGAGGGATAGGTAGCCTTCAATGGAAGCTTGAATTTCCTTTTGTTTTCCACCTTGGGAGTCTGCGCCCTCTGGCGCCTCACGCAAAGAAACATCATCAGGGTATAGTCTTTGGCTGATCAGCTTAATGAAAAGGGCCACAATTGCTGTGCCCAATATTAGGGAAAAAGCCTGGGGCGCCCTTAATATTCCCTCTGAGGCTGTAGCGAAGTGGCTCCCAAGGAACCCTTCTCCGATTTGGCCAACACCACCGATGGGTGATGGTCCACATGAACCCATCGCGTTTCTAGTAAAAGCTGCAATAAGAACGATTAATTGGGTTCTGGTGAGTATTCCCATACCCCCTTCGTATCCAAATGTGAAAAGAAGAGGGAGCAGGGCCGCCGCGAGTATTCTGCCGCAGGGGAGTGAAGAGATGACCGGCAGATTGATGAGAATTACCAATGTCCCGGCCAAACCCAGTGGGCTTTTTCTAAGATGTTCCAGAATGACCTTCAGGGCCTCGAAGCCACCTGAGGCCTTCATGGCGCCTGCAAGGAAAAGACCTGTCAATAGGGCTGTTATGGGATGTAATATAATCCCACCAAGGAATTCATTGGGCATCAGGATTACAGCGTTCCATCCGGAATACGCGTACCTGAACAAGCCTCCAACAATCAGGCACAGCACAGTGGACAGCACAAGGACAGTCTGCACTGGAGTCCTGATGTACCCGAACAGGGTCATGAGCATGAGCCCGATGAATATTCCAAGTGTTATATAGCCCAGTATTTCCACTTAATCAGTCGGCCGTTCCTTTATGGGATGTGGGTATGGTTCATTTGATTGAAAACCATATCCCGGATAACAACATGGCGAATCAGCGTTATTACGACGCAAAAACCCCTTTTTTCTCTTACTTCTCTCTACCCAGGGCAAATCAAGGCAAATACCTTCCCTTGTCTCAACAACACGCACCTTATCTCCTTCTTGCAGACGACCTATACAGGCTGCGCATCCATTGAGTTTGCCCACAACCGTCGCGCCATTGGCCATTCTTACCCTGACCTGAAGAACAGGTAGGAAAGCCGCCATAGGACCGCTGTCAAGGAATTCCTCTATTACCCCGGATCTTCCTATGAGAATCCGGCGGATTTCCGCTGCAATAAAAAAAAGTATTACGAACATTACTGAAAGTTGTTCCAGTTCCATTTTGTCGCTTTCCAGGGGCAGTGGACAACTCTAGCTCTTGAATTAAGAGATTTATCCTTTAGTCTGGATATGACTAATTATTTTTGAATTGAAACCAGTGGCCATTGAAATACTCATTTCGTGGGCCGGTTTTGTTAGCTTGTATTATAGCTACTTTCTTAAAAACTAGGTCAAACTAATCGCTTTAATATGGCCAGTCCCATAATTGGTCACAAATATGCGCTCCTCTTTGACCGCAATACCTGTGGGTTGGTCCCATTCATAGGCCAGTGTGACCTTTTGGCTCAAGTCGCCCATGAATTGGCCGGTTGGATCAAAAACTTGTATCCTGTTATTGCCGGTATCGGCAATCCAAACATTGTCTTGTTCGTCAATGACCATGCCTTGGGGCAGGTTCAATTGTCCCGGCCTATCGCCTTGTGAGGAGTAAGACTTGAGATATTTGAGGTCCTGGCCAAAGACCTTGACTTTGCCGTGCTTACTGTCAAGGACCAACAACTGTCCTGTGGTGTCCACAACGCACGCGGTGGGTAACCTGAACTGGTCGTCGCTGTCTCCAAGTTCACCAACTATTGCCGTGAGGTTTCTATTCTCGAAGATCTGAATCCTGTGGTTTCTGGTGTCAGCAATCAGCAGTCTTTTATTCTTATCTGCAAAAATTCCCTGTGGTGTGGCGAATGCGCCTCCAATGGAACCAACTGAGCCAAGGCTATCCAAAAAGTCTCCATTTGGACTGAATTTCTGTACTCTGCAATTATTGGAGTCAACCACAAGGACATTTCCATCAAGGTCACAGGTCACGCCTCTGGGGAAATTCAGAAAGCCCTCTTTTGAACCTGGCTCTCCAAAGCTTCTTATGGTGTTTCCGTCAGCGTCGCAAATCAAAATCTTATAATCAGGGGGGGACAGGCCAATGTATGACACTACCAAGAGGTTATCCTGCGTAACGGCAATATCAAAGGGCCTTCCTTTTAAATGCTCTTCCTGGGCGCTTGAGCCAGGGTAAGCT
>CAZFJT010000114.1:0-8066 GCA_964519135.1 uncultured Syntrophales bacterium
GCGCCGACCAGATTGCCGTCGTCCACATAAGCCCTGCTGGTTCGACCGCTCATGGGCGCCGTGATCTCTGTATAGGACAAACTGAGTTCTGCTTTTTCAAGGTTTGCCTGGGCCATCTGAACTTGAGCCTCAGCCACTAGCGCTTCAGCTTGGGACTGATCGAATTGAAGCTGACTAATGGAAGCCTTTTCAAGGAGTTGTTTTGAGCGATTCAAGTTCGTTTTGGCCAGTCTGAGATCAGCTTCCTTAGCCGACAGCTCGGCTTTGCGCTGATTCACCTCGGCCTGAAAGGGCTTTGAGTCGATTTTGAACAACAGTTCTCCCTCTTTCACAAAAGCGCCGTCCTTGAAGTTGGCCTTTTCCAGCCAGCCTTCGACCCTGGCCCTGATTTCCACAGACGCAAGCTCCGATGTTTGGCCGCTGAAAATCATATAATCAGTTATTTTCTTTTCAAGGGGCTTACTGACCGTGACCTCAGGGGGCTGCGGCTTTTGCAATTGAACTTTATCGCCACAGGAAACGATCATTAGAGCTGATAGTGCGCAGGTTATGGCCCAAAGGCTTTTGTAGCGAATTTTCATACCAAGACCCCCAAATGATATGTGGACATTCTCCGGAATTTGCGGATAAGTTGGCTATACTAATAGCATCAATCCCTGAAAATAAAGAAAGAAAAATAACACCGGCAAAGGATAATGCCCAGAACCTGGGCCATGAGCCTTCCCTGATTAAGCGGGTTCCAATAATATTAACCCACGTGTGTTAATTTTTGCAAAAATTATTTTGTGGACAGCATCCCAATTCCAGGACTCTGATCAAAACTTATCTCAAATTGATCATAACGCATATGGCCAAGGTTCCGAGTACGAAAATTAATCAATAAAAAACGCACGGGAATTATTTCAAACAAGGGTCTTTCCGGACTATTGTGTTAAACAATTAGTTGAAGTTACGCATGTATTGTGGTATTGAGGTGCAGTCCGCGGATAGACGACGCGGTTTGAGGCGCCGTTTGGGCGGATAAAGGAGGCAAGATGCTCCGCGATAGATTCAAGAGAAAAAAGGATGATTCTGTGGTCAGCTTTCTGGGGTCTCAGACCGAGTTCACAGGAAAGCTTTCCTTTGCGGGCACAGTCCAGCTACACGGTATCTTCGAAGGGGAAATTATCAGCAGGGGAACACTGGTGGTTGGCAAAGAATCAGTAGTTAACGCCACAGTGCGCTCCAATATATTAAGGATATTCGGAGAGGTTCACGGAGATCTAATAGCAGCGGAACGTATAGAATTGTGCTCTCCGGCAAAAGTGTACGGCAATCTCAGGACCCCGAGACTTGCAGTGGAAGATGGGGTTCTGTTCGAAGGAAGCTGCTCTATGAGTTCAGTTGATGTGGAGGCGCCGTCTCTTATACGAGATGGAGAGGATGGCGGCCTTGGAATTGATGAGGATCCCCTGGAGGCCATATCGGCCCAAGCATGGCCGTCTTCCTTTGAGGACCAAGAAGACCCTGTGGACACGCCTCCCCATGAAGAGGACCTGGGTATTGGTAAGCATGATTGACCGGTTTGGCTCGCGCGCCCTGATAAAAGGAAAAAGAAAAAGGCCTTGACACCGGCGCCTGGCAGGTGCTACGATACCCACTCATCCTAGGATTGGGTCCATATCCACTTCATTTTCTTGCAGATTTCGATTTATTCCGACCAACTTGCAGTTCGGAGTTGCGCCGGGATATTTTAATATTTTCTGAATCCGGGAGATTGCGCCAGTGATCAACATAAACGTCACCCTATTGGTTCAGGTGATCAACTTCATCGTTCTCCTGTTAATCCTTAACGCTATCCTGTACAAACCGATTCTGTCAAAGCTGCGTGAAAGGGAAGGGCAGATAGCGGCCGATCGTGAAAAGGCCGACGCCCTGGACCGGGAAGTGGTTTCACAGGAGGCAAAGCACCAGGCGGAATTGGCAAACGCCCGCAAGATGGCTTCGGCTGAAAAAAATGATCTTATCGCCCAAGCCAAGGCCAAGGAGGCCGATATTCTTGGTGAGGCCAGAAAGGAAGCCGCTGGGATTGTGGATAACATGAAGGATCAGATCAACAAGGAAGCGGAAGAGGCCAGAAAGAAGCTGAGAGAGGACATGACTCCCCTTGCTCAGTCCATAGCTCAAAAGATACTGGGGAGGGCCGTGTCATGAGATCCAAGATCGTAGCTGTCTTTATGGTGGTCCTAATGGTGATTCTCTGTGTGGGCGTTGCTTTTGCAGCGGAAGGTCACGGAGATGAGGCTACCAAGTGGACTCCTAAAATGATCATGTTCCGCATCATCAACACTCTGATACTGTTTGCAATCCTTGCTTACTTTCTCAAGAGCCCACTAGTGAATTTCTTTTCTGAACGCAAGGAAAAGATTCGCAGGGAATTGGAGGATGTAAAGGAGCAGCGCAACCAGGCGGAGCAAAAGCTCAAGGAATATGAAGAGAAGCTCGCAGGCATGGAAAAGGAACTTGAAAAGATGAAGGAGAGCCTGCGACAGGCGGCTGAGGCGGACAGCTCCAAAGTTATGGAAACCGCCGAGATGATGGCCGCGAAAATCAAAGAAACCGCCCAGCTCACCGCAGAACAGGAATTGCGCAAGGCAAAGACCATGCTGCAGAATGAAGCGGTTGAAATGGCCATTGAAGTCGCGGAATCCCTTATCACGGACAAGATAACGGACGCGGACAGAAAGGCCATTGTGGACGATTACCTGGGTAAAGTCGGGGGTATGAAGTGATAGACACCACATTATCAAAACGATACGCAAAGGCGCTGGTTGAAATAGGCCAGGAAAAAAACGCCTTGGACACTTACACTGATTCTGTCACCGCCCTCTGCGAACTCATGGAGACCTCCAAAGATTTCAGGGAAGTCTTGGTCAATCCGGTATTCACCACTGAAGATAAGAAGGGTATCGCGGCAAGTGTAATGGGGAAGATGAACACGGATAAAATGGTGGCCAATTTCATCAATCTCCTTATCGACCGCAAGAGAATAGAACAGTTGCCCGGTATATCCGACGCCATGAGGGAAATGCTCGACGAGATAAACGGTATCACAAGGGCGGAAGTTGTCAGCGCGGCCCCACTTGATGATGGCGAGCTGAAAACTGTATCCGACACACTCTCAAATATCAGTGGAAAGAAGGCGGAAGTTACCGCAAAGGTGGATCCCTCGCTTATAGGGGGGATATACGCCAAGGTAGGCGACATGGTTTTTGATGGGACTATAAGGACCCAGCTCAATCAGCTTAAGGAAAGCTTGAAGGGATAGGGACAATGCAGATCAGAGCCGAAGAAATCAGTGATATTATCAAACAGCAGATCCAGGACTACGACAAAAAGGTCGAAGTCAGTGAAACAGGAACGGTCCTCAGTGTGGGTGATGGAATCGCCAGGCTTCATGGTTTGGAAAACGCCATGGCCGGCGAGCTCCTTGAATTCCCTGGAGGCATAATGGGCATGGTGCTCAACCTGGAGGCCGACAATGTTGGCGCGGCCATCCTTGGTGACGACGTGCACATCAAAGAAGGGGATACGGTTAAAAGAACCAACCGTATCGTGCAGGTGCCGGTTGGCGATCCCATGCTCGGCAGGGTTGTTGATTCCATTGGACAGCCAGTGGATGGCAAGGGGCCCATTGACGCCAAAGACTTCAGAGTCATTGAGGTAGTGGCGCCTGGTATCATTCAAAGAGAGCCTGTTAAAGAGCCATTACAGACAGGCATCAAGGCCATTGACTCGATGATCCCCATCGGAAGAGGTCAACGTGAGCTTATCATCGGCGACCGTCAGACAGGCAAGACCGCAATCGCGGTGGATACGATCATCAATCAGAAAGACACTGACGTTAAATGTGTTTATGTCGCGGTAGGTCAGAAGAGATCCACAGTCGCGCAGGTGGTGGCTACCCTGGAGCGCTTTGGCGCGATGGATTACACAACTGTTGTTGCGGCCACAGCTTCGGATCCCGCGCCAATGCAGTATATCGCTCCATATTCAGGTGTTTCCATGGGCGAGTACTTCCGTGACAATGGCCAGCATTCATTGATCATATACGATGACCTCAGCAAGCAGGCCACAGCTTATCGCCAGCTCTCACTGCTCCTGAGAAGACCTCCTGGCCGTGAGGCGTTCCCTGGTGATGTTTTCTACCTGCACTCCAGGCTTTTGGAGCGCGCCGCAAAAATGGGTGAGACCCATGGCGGTGGCAGCCTAACAGCGCTTCCTATCATCGAGACCCAGGCTGGTGACGTTTCAGCTTATATTCCCACAAACGTCATTTCCATTACCGACGGGCAGATCTTCCTTTCAACAGATCTTTTCTACTCAGGTGTGCGTCCGGCCGTTAACGTTGGATTGAGCGTATCCAGGGTCGGTGGCAACGCGCAGATCAAAGCCATGAAACAGGTGGCCGGTTCTCTTCGCCTGGACTTGGCCCAGTTCCGTGAGTTGGAGGCCTTTGCCCAGTTCGGTTCGGACCTGGATAAGGTTACCCAGGCGCAGCTCGCGAGGGGAACAAGGCTTGTGGAAATTCTCAAGCAAGAGCAGTATCAACCGATGCCCGCTGAGAAACAGATATTAATAATCTTTGCCGGCACCAATGGATACCTTGACCAATATGACACCAGGGCCCTTGGTGAATACGAAAAACAGCTATTATCTCATGTGGAGAGCAATCATCCGGACATACTCACAGAGATAAAGGAACAGAAACAAATATCCAGTGATCTCGAGACAAAAATGAAGAAGGTCTTGGATGACTTCAAGGGTATTTTCACTCCGCCGGAGCTGTCGATCGTCTAGGTGTGTTTCGAGCAAAGATTAATGATTCCGGCTTTATGATATATAGAGGTTGATATGGCAAACCTGAGGGACATTCGCAAACGCATTGACAGCGTCAAGAATACCCAGAAAATTACCAACGCCATGAAAATGGTCGCGGCGGCCAAGCTGCGCAGGGCTGAAGACGCTATCGTAGCGGCAAGGCCTTACAGTGACAAGATGAGAGACGTGTTGCTGTCTCTGGCTGCCCGCACAGAGGATTCCGCTCATCCGATGCTTGAAACCAGAGAGGTAAAAAAGATCCTATTGGTGCTTGTAACAGCGGATCGCGGCCTTTGCGGAGCTTTCAATTCCAGTCTCAACCGCAGGGCTGAGGCCTTTGTAAGGGAAATGAAAGCAAATGGCAAAACAGTGGACCTTCTCACTGTTGGTCGTAAAGCTAACGACTATTTCAGGCGGCGTGAGGTAAATCTGGCTGGGGCTTTCTCCAATGTTATGAATAATGTGGACTATGATCTGGCTGAGAAGATAGCTGATCAGGGTATTGGATTATTCATGGAGGGAGAATACGACGAGGTATATATTCTTTATAATCAATTTAAAACTGCGGTTACGCAGATCGTAACATTAAAGAAGATTCTCCCGGTGAGCCCAGAAGAAGAAGTGGGGCGTCGCAGAGAATATCTTTATGAGCCTTCTGAAGAAGAGCTCCTGTCCGATATACTGCCAAGGTATATTAAAACCCAAGTATATACCGGGCTTTTGGACTCAGTCGCCAGTGAGCACGGCGCGAGGATGACCGCAATGGAAGCTGCCACATCCAACGCTGATGAGATGATTCACAAGCTCACGCTCAAGCTCAATAGACTCAGGCAGGAATCGATCACAACTGAGCTTATGGAGATAGTCGGCGGGGCCGAGGCCTTGAAGGGATAATCAGGCTTAGGCCGATAATTCAGAAGATAAACCTATTTGAGATGGTTTCAGGAGGATAACCCAAGATGACAGAGGGAAAAATAGTTCAGGTTATCGGACCCGTCGTGGACGTGGCCTTTCCGGAGGATCAATTACCGGCTATTTTTAACGCCTTATTGATATCCAACCCCGCGATCAACGATGAGCAAGACAACCTTACAGTGGAAGTGGCTCAACATTTGGGCGATAACGTGGTTCGCACAATAGCCATGGATTCCACAGACGGTCTGGTTCGGGGTATGCCCGCAAAGGACACAGGTATGCCTATTGCCACGCCTGTTGGTAAGAAGGTGCTCGGCAGGATTATTAACGTTGTTGGTGAGCCTGTTGATGAGATGGGCCCTGTTGGCGCAGAAGAGACATGGCCTATCCATAGAGAGGCGCCCGCCTTTGATGAGCAGGTCACAGAGATTTCCATCCAGGAGACAGGCATCAAAGTTGTCGACTTGATCGCTCCTTTTATGAGGGGTGGAAAGATCGGCTTCTTTGGCGGCGCAGGAGTTGGCAAGACGGTCTTCATGATGGAGATCATCAACAATATCGCCAAACAGTTCGGTGGAACATCGGTCTTCGCGGGTGTTGGCGAGAGATCCCGTGAAGGTAATGACCTTTACCTGGAAATGGGCGGTGTTTTGCCAGGAATGGAAAAACCCGAGGGTGAAAGGGTCATAGACAGAGCCGCTCTGATCTACGGACAGATGAACGAGCCCCCTGGCGCCCGCGCTAGAGTTGCCCTAACCGCTCTGACAGTCGCAGAATACTTCCGTGATGTGGAAAAGATGGACGTTATGTTGTTCATTGACAATATTTTCCGCTTCACACAGGCTGGGTCAGAGGTTTCAGCCCTCCTTGGACGCATGCCTTCCGCGGTCGGTTACCAGCCAACACTTGGAACGGACATGGGTGAATTGCAGGAACGTATTTGTTCAACAAAGAATGGATCCATTACAGCGGTTGAGTGTATCTACGTGCCCGCGGACGACTTGACTGACCCTGCGCCGGCAACGACCTTTGCCCACCTTGACGGAACAGTGGTCCTCTCCAGGCAGGTTGCTGAGCTTGGTATTTATCCGGCGGTTGACCCCCTTGACTCAACTTCAAGGATCCTTGACCCAAGAGTTATTGGCGAGGATCATTATGAGGTGGCAAGGCAGGTTCAGTTGGTGCTCCAGAGATACAAGGACCTCCAGGACATCATCGCGATCCTTGGTATGGACGAGCTTTCAGAAGACGACAAATTGGTCGTATCCAGGGCAAGGAAGATTCAGAGATTCTTGTCACAGCCGTTCTTTGTGGCCCAGGAGTTTACAGGAACACCTGGTAAATACGTGAAGATTGCGGACACTGTCTCTGGATTCAAGGAAATAGTCCAGGGTCGTATGGATGATCTCCCTGAACAGGCCTTCTATATGGTTGGCAATTTGGATGAAGCTAGGGAAAGAGCGGAAAGTTTCAAGTAAGTTAGCCGGTATATCTGGTTTGCGTTTTTGCAACAATCTTGTCATGGGACCGAGGGCTATTATACCTTGGTCCCATTAACGAGAATAGTCCGGCGCCGGCGACCCTGTTCAACCTCATATGGCGAAGATAGTAAGTGTCCGGTAAGTATTTGGTAAATTTCCGGCAAATATCCGGTTAAGAATAGGTATTCAGCCAAGTATTCCGAGCTTGGAGATAACAATGTCTGAAAAATTCAAAGCTGAAGTGGTAACTCCCAAAGGTCCGGTCCTCGACAAGATGGTCGAAGAGGTTATAGCCCCGGGAATCATGGGTGAGTTTGGTGTGCTCATTGGCCATACACCAATGCTTACGTTCATCAAACCAGGAATTTTATCATACCTGGAAGATGGAAAATTCATTAAGTACGCTGTAAGTTCAGGTTTCTGCGAGGTGCTCAAGGATTCGGTCAGCGTGCTTGTTGATGAAGCAGTCTCCGCGAACGAGATAAATATAGAGGAATCAAGAGCTGAAATGGCTCAGGGTGAAAAGGACCTGGAGAGCATTGACGCGGCCCAAGATCCAGTGGCCTTTGAAAAGGCCGCCAATAAGCTAAGTTTCGCGAAGGCCAAGGTAGCGTTGGTAGAGGCCTCATAACAAAATAATATAGAATAATCGTACATTTCCGGTCCCAGGCCTGTTCCATATGTTGGTTCACGCTTGGGATCTTTTATTTTGTGGCGTCCTTGTGAGTGGGTCCTGTTAATTATAGTAATTATCTAAATAAAACACGGAATGAAATGAAATTTCATTCCGACCTCCCAGAGTCGGAAGCT
>CAZFJT010000115.1:0-736 GCA_964519135.1 uncultured Syntrophales bacterium
CGTTGAGTTTATCAGGCCTGTTAAATGTGGCTACAGCTATTCCAGGTTCCTTTATTTCAAAGAGTATTGGCCCATACTCAGTTGGGTGAGACATTTTCCACTCCTTCCTAAAGTGGGTTCATAATCATGGAGAATTGGTGGATTACTTCCTGTAGCCAAGTTTGGACCGGAACTAGTATGCAAGTCAAGGAATATTCCATCAAATTGTTCCAGCGATTGTTGTATAGAATTATGGTCACTACCATGAAAAACCTTGTACCAGCCATGTTAAAGTATGATATTGACAAATATGAGCGTTTGGTCATTCAGTTATTACACCAAATCTGGCCTTTTCGCGAAAGAACGACTAAACGAGGCTCTAAAATGGCCCACATCATACTTATTACAGGTGGAAGCAGGAGCGGTAAAAGCGACTTTGCACGTAAACTCGCTGAGGACATCATCGGACCAAGGACCTTTATCGCGACATGTCCTCCTGTGGACTGGGAGATAAGGGCCAGAATACACAAGCATCAGTTGGATAGGCGGAACTCCAATTGGCATACCATAGAGGAGAGCTTGGATCTTGTGGGCGCCCTGAGAAAGGCTCTAGCCTTTGACACAATGCTCGTTGATTGCGTCACACTATGGATAAATAATCTTATGGAAGAAGCGGACAAGGAAAATATTAGTTTCAACGAGTCCCATGCTATTGAAAAATGCAAAGAATTAAAAGCGATGACTGATATGATAAATG
>CAZFJT010000115.1:746-5301 GCA_964519135.1 uncultured Syntrophales bacterium
ATACTATTCGTAACCAATGAGGTTGGACTGGGAATAATCCCAGCAGACTCAAGGACAAGGCTTTATAGGGATCTTGTGGGTAGGGTGAATCAGGAAATAGCGGGTTGGGCTGACGAAGTATACCTGGTATGCTGCGGTTTGCCGATTAAACTGAAATGAACGGAGTACCATCTCTATGGGTTTGTTAGAGGAAACCATCAAAAAAATAACCCCTCAGGACGACGGTTCAAGGGTTTTGGCAAAAGAGAGGCTCGATCAGCTTACAATGCCCCATTGGGCCCTGGGACGGCTGATGGATATGGCGTTGGATCTCGCCGGAATCATGGGGACCATTAAACCGTCTTTTACAAGGCGCCTTGTTGTCATTATGGCTGGTGATCATGGAGTTGTGCAAGAGGGGGTCAGCAAATATCCCCAGGAAGTCACAGGTCAGATGGTGGCGAATTTTTTGGCGGGAGGCGCAGGTATCAACGCTATTGCCAGAGGTGTTGACGCAAATGTGTTGGTGGTTGATATGGGCTGTAAGTCCGACCTAACGGAGTTTGTTGATCAGGCGGCCGTGATATCAAAGAGTATTGGCATGGGGACGGCAAATATGGTCAAAGGCCCGGCAATGACAAGGGAACAGGCCAAAAAGTCATTGGAAGCCGGGATAGAAATCGCGTCTGAGCTTTCAGCCAGTGTTGACCTGTTTGCCACAGGAGAGATGGGCATAGGTAATACAACACCCAGCTCGGCTGTGGTCTCTTTATTTACGGGACGCCCTCCCAGTGATTGCACCGGTAGGGGGACCGGCCTGGAGGATCTGGAGTTCAGGAAGAAAATAGAGGTGGTTCAAAAGAGTATTGATGTAAACGCGCCTGATCCGCAAGATCCTATAGATGTGTTGAGCAAAGTAGGGGGGTTTGAGCTTGGAGGGCTGGCTGGATTGATACTTGGATGCGCGGCCGCAAAAAAACCTATACTTTTGGATGGTTTTATATCAACAGCCTCCGCGTTGATAGCGCAAGCTCTCGCGCCCGTTTCAGCCCAATATATGATTGCAGCTCACAAAAGTGTGGAACCTGGCCATGGAATCGCGTTGCAAAAACTGGGTAAGCAACCCTTGCTGGATCTGAATATGCGCCTTGGTGAAGGTTCAGGCGCTTGTCTTGCCATGTCCATAATAGAGGCGTCACAAAGAGTATTAACCGAGGTAGCCACATTTGAGGAAGCCTCAGTGTCCGGCGCAGTTGAATAAATTGGGCAAAGGGGCGTAATTGAAGGAATTTGGGCCAATGTTGTCAGGATGATTTGAACTGTTGGGTTGAAAGCTGGGAGCAAAGTTTATTCAGAGGTCCAGCTCAATGATTGTTGTAGATCTTTCACAGTGGTCTCTGGGGAAAAACCGCCCTTGAATAGTTCACTTACGCTTGTAATCACCCTGTCCCCGCTTCTGCCTTCCGCTATAACCAGAATGTCTCTGCCCGCCAATCTGGAGAATTCCTGTAAATACTGAAGACATGCTCCGCATGGCAGCAACGGCGTATGGAGATCCGACACAACAGCTATTGCCAAGAAGTTGTCCTCACCGTGAATGATAGCGTGATTGATTGCGTTCCTCTCCGCGCATACGCTTAGGATCGGTATTAGTGATTCGGTATTGCAACCCTCGTATATCGCGCCTGAGGAGGTAAGCGCGGCTGAACCGACCTTGAATTTACTCAAAGGAGTGGCCGCGTTCAGTCTCACCTGATTGGCCCTGTGTATCAGCTCGTCAACATCCCATCTAACCTGAGATGAACTGTTACCCATGGCCCGGCATATTGATTCCATGGTGGGTTTGGATATCATTGGGGCCCTTCAAGGTCAAGGCGGAAAGTACTTGTTTAACATATCAAGGCTTAATACCGAATCTGAGGTTCTTGAACTTCTTTATGTCCTCTTCTGATACTTTTGAGCCGATCCTTGCCGCGAAAAAATTTTCATCCCTCATTGCCACATTAGGTTCATTTGTATACAGTTCCTTGAATCCTTTTCGTTTAACAAAATTTACCATCATTCTCCTGTATTCAGGCATGGTCAGGCCGGTTCCCTCAAGGTCCCAATGCCATGAGAAACCGTTCATGTAAGCTATTTTTTCCTCAAAGAATTCATCAGCCATCATTGCTTCAAACAATAGATCACCTATGCCCTGGCCCCTGTAATTTCTGCTCACCTCAATCGCCCCCATTTCAAACATCAAATCTTCCAGCGCGCGCCACCGGTCATTTTCCGAAGGTCTCCAACCCGCCAGGTATCCAATCACAACCTTATCATTTAGAAGCGCCAGGCAAAGCTTTCCTTCAGGGCCCTGCACGATGCTCTCAAAGACATCCAACTTCTGTATTATGGACGAATAATGGGCAAACTTTCCCAAGCCGTTGTCAAGCTCCAGCCCCTTTGAAAAACCTGTTCCAGTTACCGGGCCAACAGTTAAAGGTCCTGAATCAAGCTGTCTAGTAAACGCCGCTCTTACGGGACTGCTATCTACAGGACCTGACTCCTGGGGCATTAGAAATCGCTCCAATCCCTGTGGATGTTCTTCACCATTATAACCAGATCCCTGTATTTACCTTTAGGGTCCTTGACATAATCCTTCAAACGGGCCTGTTCTTGGAAGTCCAGTTTATAGGCCGCGTTTATACCCGGCTCTTCAATTCCGGCTATAAATTCAGCGACCAGCTTCTCAACACCCATGTCCATAGCCAGCTTCATAGCGTCCACAATCATCCAGTTTCCAAGCCTGAGCCCCCTAAAGGCCGGATGCACCATTATTCGCAAATGGGATATATGGCGGACACAATTGGATTGCCTTCTATGCAATCTGATGTTGGCAATTATGGAACCATCTGAATCAAGAACAGCCACAAGTGGAAGCATCTTGACATAATCGAGCTTCGCTAGCCACTGTCCCATCGCAACCGGATCTCCCACGTCTTCCCGTAGGAACCACCTCTCATGTGCCGGTATAGATGCGAAGAATTCTATAAGCTTCCTTTCATCACTCTTTTCAGCGGGACGTATGTGAATAGGGATTCCGCCTTTCAAAACGATCTCTTTTGGATAATCTTCCAACATTTCAAGCTCCTTTAAACACTGGCGTATCAGTTAGCCCCATTAAATACATGGTTAGTCCACTATTTTCGGACTCCAAATAGGTTGCCTCAAAGGTGAATTAGAATAGAATATCGCCGTTTATACGACAACTCTATTCTTGCGCTTTACAGGGTCGGAATTACGCGCTAATCATGAAATAAACATGATTAAGGGAGTTAATTTAAAATGCTGGAACAGAGAAATAATGGCAATGGACGCTATGGAGACCCCCGGTAAGCCGGTGCGGTCAGGGAACATTTCATAGATTACGGATATTGAATCCAAGGAGATTTTCAAGATTATAAAGGAAAATGGTCTTGTCCATTCACCAAAACGCTGCTACTACGAATCCACGAATAAATAGGCCCCTTCAGAAAGCAGGATAATGGATGGCCGGGCGGACCTGAAATCATTCAAGCACGCCTGGAAACGGGATCTAATTATCGCCAGGCATTACTTAATCCATGGGAAAACCTTTGCCCACTAAACTTGACCCTGACATGCGCGGCGGAAAGAATCACGTTCACCTCATGGGGATCTGTGGTGTGGGTATGTCCGCGCTCGCTGGCCTTTTCAAGGGAAAGGGTTACAAAGTCACAGGGTCAGACCACGCGTCGTACCCTCCAATGAGCGATTTTCTGGCAGAGCTTGGAATACCTGTAACTGAGGGATACAAAGGGGAAAACCTCAAGCCTGAACCTGATCTCGTGGTGGTGGGGAATGTTATCAGAAGGGACAATCCTGAAGCCATAGCCTTGATGGAATCAGGGATACCATACTGCTCCATGCCTGGGGCCATTAACAAATTCTTTGCGTCAGAGGCCCTTCAGGTGGTAGTAGCTGGAACTCACGGAAAAACCACCGTCAGCTCCATGATAGCATGGATATTGGCTGACAATGGGCTTGATCCGGGCTTCATGATTGGCGGTGTCCCGATGAATTTTCAAAGGAGTTTCAGGCTTGGTTCAGGCAAAATCTTTGTCATAGAAGGCGATGAATACGATACCGCGTTTTATGAAAAGACCCCGAAACTGATTCATTATAACCCTTTTGTGGGAGTGATTACCTCCTGTGAGTTCGATCATGGGGACATATATAATAATGTTGATGAGATAAAGGAGCATTTCAGAGTATTTGCCCATATGATTCCAAGAAGCGGCGCGTTAATGGCCTTTGGATCAGACCCCATTGTAGGAGGGATTGCCGCAGAGGTCGGGAATTCCCAGGTTTACGGGCCTGAGAAGTCATATGAATGGGCCGCTATGCCTGCAAAGGAAACTTCCGATGGATTGAGTTTTGACCTCTATCATAAAGGCGGAATCGTTTCAAAAGGCCTGATAAAACAGGTGGGCGCGCACAACCTTGCCAATGCTACCGCGGCAATAGCTGTGACCAATTTTTTTGGGGTTCAGCCCGGCGCTGCGATTAAATCCTTGGC
>CAZFJT010000115.1:5311-8045 GCA_964519135.1 uncultured Syntrophales bacterium
ATTTAAAGGTGTAGGAAGAAGGCAAGAGCATTTGGCTGAAATACGCGGAACACTTGTTATAGATGATTTTGCCCACCATCCGACCGCTGTTAGGGAAACAATAGCCGGTATAGGCTCGAGATACCCTGATAGACGGGTTATAGCAATATTTGAACCAAGGACCAATACTTCCAGGAGGGCTTTTTTTCAGAGGCATTATGTTCAGGCCTTGTCTCAAGCGGACGCGGCCTTTATAAAGACCCCTGACAATGTTGAACACATACCTGAGGTTGATAGATTCAGCGCGGAAAAACTCTCTATGGATCTGGAAGAAAGAGGAATAGTATCCAGGGTTTTTAATAATATCGATGAAATGGTAGAATATCTGTGCAATTTTCTTCAGCCGGGAGATATCGCTCTCTCCATGTCCAATGGATCTTTTGGGGGATTGAATCAAAAATTGATAAAAGCTCTATATATGAGAGAATAGTGGCGGAGAGAAAAATGAAACAAGCCATGTTATATGAAAAATTGGACGCCAATAATGTGAAGTGTGGACTTTGCAGGCATGGTTGCGTGATCAAACCTCAAGAAAAGGGTATATGCGCGGTTAGGGTGAATCAGGACGGAATATTGTATAGTATGGTCTATGACAAGGTAATTTCCTCAAACACCGATCCTATAGATAAAAATCCCTTGTTCCATGTCGCGCCTGGAACCGGCTCTTACTCAATAGCCACACCTGGTTGTAATTTTAAATGTTCGTTCTGTCAGAACTACAGTATTTCCCAAATGCCCAGGGACAGAGGAGTTGTTTTAGGTGAGGCAATCACTCCTGGGCAAATAGCCCAAACAGCAAAAGACGCGCGGTGTAGGAGTATTGCTTACACCTATACTGAGCCCACTATTTTCTATGAATTGGCAAGGGATACCATGGAATACGCCAAGGATCTTGGGCTCTTGAATGTGTTCGTGTCAAACGGCTATATGACAAGGGAAACATTGGATGATTGCCGGGGATTACTTGACGCGGCCAATGTTGACCTTAAGTCCTCTAGGGATGAGTTTTACAAAACATATTGTGGCGCGCGTGTACACGGTGTTCTGGACACCCTGAAATATATGAAGGAACTTGGCATATTCATAGAGGTCACAACATTACTGATACCTGAGTTGAATGAAGGGGAACAAGAGCTCCGGGAGCTGGCCGGATTTATCAAGAATGAACTTGGTCCGGACACCCCTTGGCATGTGAGCAGATTTCATCCCCAATACAAGGAGCTGGGCAGGTTTCCCACCAGTGTGGAGGCAGTAAAATTAGCAAGAAAGATCGGCCTTGATGAGGGCCTCAACTATGTCTACACAGGTAATCTGCCGGGGGACGAAGGTGAAAAGACTTATTGTCCCGGGTGCTCCAAAGTGGTCATAGACAGGGTCGGATACAGGATAAGGGAGAATAATCTCAAGGGCGGTCATTGTTATTCCTGTGGGCATCATGTGGCGGGCTTGGATATGTGAAGACCAAAGTTTTAAACCAATGGGGTATTTATAATTAAACTGTTAAACCACATTCATTGTCAAAAGCTCCTGGCCCATTACAGGAGCTCTTAAAAGAGAGGCTTGGATTGAGTGTAAAAGCTAACATACTGGTTGCGCCGTCTATTCTTTCCGCGGATTTTTCAAGGCTGGGCGATGAAATAGCCGCAGTCGCAAACGCAGGCGCGGATTGGATTCATGTGGACGTCATGGACGGACATTTTGTTCCCAACATAACCATTGGTCCCATGATTGTTGAAGCTGTGAGGAAAATCACGGATCTTACAATAGATACGCATCTAATGATATCCGATCCCAATAAGTACATTGAAGATTTCCACAACGCGGGATCTGATATTATTACTGTTCACCCTGAGGCCACATGCCATTTACACAGGACCTTGAACCGGATCAGGGAGCTGGGCGCAAAAGCCGGGGCCGCGATAAATCCCTCCACCAGTCTAACCTCAGTGGAGTATGTGCTCGCTGATCTTGACGTGATAATGTTAATGACAGTGAACCCTGGTTTTGGTGGCCAATCCTTTATCCCCTCTATGTTGCCGAAGTTGGACAATTTGAGGAAGATGGTGGATGAATCGAACTACGATATCCTTATAGAAGTGGATGGAGGGGTTAGTCCAAAAACCGCTCCTGAGCTTATTAATAGAGGCGCTAACGTTTTTGTGGCCGGAAGCGCGGTGTTCAATAGACCCCCGTACAACGACTCCATAACAGCTTTGAAAACGGCCGGTAATTCGTTAATCGCTTGAACCGCCTTATAAATTGGGATCTGTTCCATTGATTCAATATGGCCCAAGTGGAAAACCTTTAAGATCGGATGAGCCCATGAACTTTATCGTCAGAATACTTATAGTACCCATTGCAAGTTTACTGTGTATGGTAACAGCTGCCAATGATTGTGCGGCAAAAACAATCAGACCCTCTGATCCGTTGGCAAAGGCCATAGTAAGGCCTGATATAGACAAGGATCCAGGCCTGTACTTTTTGATGGCTGAGGACGCGGAAGATGAAGGCCGCAATGAGCTTGTCTTGGAATATTTCAGCAAAGCCTTGAGCTTAGACCCCCAGTCAGCCTATCTGTCCACAAGAATAGCCACAATACTCGCCAGAAACCGCAATATCGATGACGCAATGATTATGGATCGCTTAGCTACCTATAAGGACCCGGAAATCGAGGAAGCTCACACACTTATGGGAA
>CAZFJT010000116.1:0-8044 GCA_964519135.1 uncultured Syntrophales bacterium
AGTTTGAGGTTATCCTTGGAAAGTTTCGCCCCAGAAAGTTCTGGGCGCCTCTTGCGAATGGCCATCCGCAATTGCAGATCCCTGGACGGCTCAGAAACGAGTGTTGGCAGCTCAAGCCTGTTGTTCATGGACGACAGGCATCTAGCCACGTTTCAGCCTACGTTCTCAGACCAGAAGAAAAACAATCTGACGTGAATCTAGGAGTGCACATGGTGCAGGATGCATGGCAGCAAAACTACAAGTCTGTGGTGGTAGTCTCAAACGATAGTGATTTGAAAGAGGCCCTGAGCATTGTCAAGAATCGCCTTGGTAGAGAGGTCATATTATTAACTCCCTATAGATTCCGAAAAACTCGCCATATAGACCTGGTATCAAATGCAACCCATGCGAAGACGATCGGAGTTACAGAGCTGGCTGCTTCCCAGTTGCCAGATCCAATACCGGGTACGAATATCCGAAAACCAACCGTGTGGTAAATTACGCCGCTAAGTGAGCCTACATTTGGCTTCTGTCTCTCCGCAGTTATATGAGGCCCTGTAATCAACAGATAAGAATTCCGCGTGACTGTAGTTATCAGCCAAACCTCCCGCCCAATAAGACTCAGGCCTACAACTCACAAGGATACCAACCAGCTAATATCATTAAACAACGACAGGGGCGACAGGCTTTCCGAGAGATTAGGGGGCGCCACTCTTTTTCCAAGAACTCGGGAGTTCACATCAGATCGAAGAACGATTCCTGTCCCAGATAGGGAACGTACTTATTGGATTCAACCACGCGCTGCGCGCTTATGTGGAGGAGTCTTGCCAAGCGCTTTCCAAAAGTCATCGACCTTCTTACTGTCCAAGGAAATTTTCTCAAACGCGGCCTCTACCTCAGCAGCGTCCAAACGGTTATTCTCCTCTTCCTCAATGCGACTAACTAAATGGTTATCATTGAGCAATCCCTGACCAATATAATACTTGATCAAGGACTGGTAACCGGACATTTCTTTAAGAGGAGCAAGCTTCTTGAGCGTTGCAATGAGATCTACGGGCATCCTAATGGATATGTTCGTCATTGGACGATCTTGAGTAAGCGGAATTTTCTTCTTCATAGCGATCCTTCTCAGCCGAAACAGCCTTTCTCGCAGTGATAATACGTTGAGAGTCCTCTCTATCGGTATAGACCACGTAGAGAAGAGACGAACAGTCCTGCACACGCGGGAAAGAAATAATAGCTACGCGCTGTTCGCCACCCTCTTCTTCCTGTTCTTCCGCAACATATATAGGGTTTAGCAATACCCAACAAGCCACTTCAAAAGGTATTCCGTGTTTCTCAATGTTTTTCTTGGCTTTTTCCACATCCCACGTAAACTTAAATCCGTCACACCAGTATTCCTTGGTCTCACTCATAGAGTACCTTCATGTATATGATTTGTCAATATGGGTATAACGTATTTCCTATGATATTCTGGATACAATCTACTTGTGCAGAATCCCTTATACCGTATTTACTCGACCTCTATCCTGGGATTTTCTACAGTGGCCTGCCTGATAATTTCTTACCAATTGTCATATGGTGGAAACCTGCTCTCGATTCAGCAACAGGTGGCACACTGAATTATATGAAATAAGAGTCAAATCGCCGCCTGTTCCCTGAAACACGGAAAAGGAACTATTGGCTGTCCTGAGAATAACCTTTCTAGCCTGTTCATTGGTTAACCCCAGAGACCTTTGCATACACGCGGCTATCGCGCCCCCGGAAGTGAACACAGCCAGCTTAGAATCATCTTTCGCGAGTGAGGCGATGCGATCGATTCCTTTGGAGATCCTTTCACTAACTTGTCTCCATGTTTCCACCCCTGGATAGTCATAAGCGCCACTGAACCAGCGGGACATTGCAGTGTCGAATATTCGCCTGAATGAGGTCTGGTCAGTGAAGAGCCTTTCCATGTCCTTTTGATAAGTGTGATCCTCCTGTATCATGTCCTGGAGGTTCGCTTTGATAATCGCGGCCGCGTCATACTCATCGAAACAGTTGTCAGTAATGGTTCTCAAAGAATTGGAAGGCAAGTTGGCCAGGACAATCTCAGCGGTCTCGATCTGCCTCTTCATCGCGCCAGTGTACACTGCGCTGAACTCTACTCCTACCTGGTCAAGGAACTTTCCAAGAAATTGAGACTGGCGTCTCCCCGAATCCGAGAGGCAATCGTAATTATCAGCGCCAAATGACGCCTGGCCATGGCGAATTACATAAATATTGACCGCCATTTTGGGATGGCTACTCCTTGTCGCGTTTAGCGTTAAGTTTTTCCAAGGCCCTTTTCTGGAGCTCCTCGGAATACTCGTTCCAAGGATGGGAATCTCCCTTTTCAATCTTATCCACAGTGAAATGACAACAATCCCCTCCCCTTGGGATGAGCTTGTCCACTATCGGAAGAACCCTGAGCCCTGTTTTGTCCTCCATTGCCGCTATCATTCCCTCCACAAAATATCTCTGAACCCTGCAATCAAAGGCTGAATAAATATCCTGGTGGGGACACCAAAGTATATTGAACTCACACCTTGCGTCTGAAGAGATCCACGGTTCTTCCAAGGACGCGTACAGCACTGTGTTTATTCCTGTTACCAGAAAAGACACAAGTTCCATTTCATCCAGATCTTCAGGAATCTCAGAATCATCGAGCATTCCCGAGGCAGCTTCGTATCCAGCGTCATTGATCGCTTTTCGAACAATTTCCTGACCTTCAGCTCCGTATCGCTCTTCAATGGCCTTTAATGTATTAAGCACGGCCTTGGCTTGCATTGTGCCCCAAACAAACAGGACCGATGGATCAAAATCCTCCCTTGTGCGGCTGGCTCTCTCAAAATTTTCAACTGCTTTTTTATAGGGTTTACCGATCTTGATGTTCTGGTAACTCTGCTCATCCCTGGAACCATTGGACCAAAGCCCCTTGCTTGTGGGATATTCAGGCGCGGCCATAAGAACTCCTTTTCTATTGATTCTTATATTTCCCCTCTAAGTATCACATCTATTATTCAAAGGCCACACGACTTGTTCAAGCTTATCCCCACCATGTTATTTCCCAATCAAATCAGATAAATGAGCTATTTTTAACCGGAAACCTATGATCTACCATTGGAATTGTCCATATTTGTGCATTACTATGGTGGCGATTTTTCGTAAGTGTTTAAAAATGAATATCGATTATTCATAGACCCCTCTCAACTAAGGCGCAGCTGTGTTCAGAATACTTGTATGTCTAAAGAATGTCCTGGATCCCCAGATGGAAATGGAGATAGGGGATGACCATAAAAAGCTTGAGATAGTTGGAACACCTAGATATCAGATCAATCCATATGATGAGTACGCGCTTGAGGAGGCCCTAAAGATCAAGGATCAAGCGCCTGAAACATTTATAGATCTTGTCTCTGTTGGACCGAAACATTGTGAAACAGCATTGAGACGTGGCCTCGGTATGGGCGCTGATAATGGAATACACATTGTCTCCAACTCGGAGCTTATTGAGCAAGGGTGGTTTGTTGCTCAGGCAATAGCAGGGCGCCTTGGTTTACATGACTATGATCTGATCCTGACAGGAGTTATGTCACAGGACCTTGGCCAGGGCCAGGTTGGTCCAATGATTGCAGGTATCATTGGGATTCCTGTTTTTACTTCCATAATTGAGATATCAATAGATACGTCTTCCAAGGAAATTACCGTGACAAAGGAAATGGAACACGGGCGCAAAAATTCCATCACTGCGCCATGGCCGGTCCTTTTGACTATTCAGACCAGCCGATCCCAGCCAAGGTACCCTTCTTTGTCCAATGTTTTAAGGGCAAAAAAGCAGCCCTTGGAGATTATACAGTTGGACGATGCCCCATTTGTTGAAAAATTCCCGCTGGAAATCAAAAGGATAGCAAGAACACCCCGCTCAAGGGCAAAGGAACTTCTTCAGGGCTCTTTGACTGAAAAGGCCAATAGACTCAGGACTATCCTTAAGGAAAAAGGTTTCTTATAGAATGTCCATTCACGAGACACCCCATATTTTCTCAAAGAAGCGAACCCAGAATGTCGCGCTTGTGGTACAAGAGATATCCCATGACGGGATAAACGAGATCACATGGGATCAGATAGCCTTTGCCAGCACTCTGCAAAGCGGTACGGACGCGGATATAATTGTTCTTACCCTTGGAGATCGCGCTGTGACACGCGCGGAAACAATAACCAAAGAAACGGGACATGATTGCATTGCCGCGTGTATAACCGATTTTGATCAGTACCACAGTGATGGGGTGATAAGATCCATTGAATCTGTATTGGAAGAAGTTTCTATCCATTGGATAATAGGGCCGGGTTCGTCCCAGGGATCTGAATGGGCGCCCGCTCTTGCCGGTAAACTCAGGGCCCCGTGCGTGACAAATGTTTCATCCCTGGAGTTTGACAATGGTTCCCCAATATTCCACAGCCCAATATACGGGGGTAAATTTACCAGGGCGGTTAAGCCTACGATCTATCCAGTGATAATTACCATACGTCCGGGTTGCTTTCAATTAGAGCCCGTCAACCAGGCGCCAGGGAAAGTGACATCTTTGACCATTGACACCAAGGGGTTGAATAGCGTGAAGGTAAAGCCCCTTAAGGGGGAACAAACCGACTCTAGGCTCAAAGAGGCCTCTGTTGTAATATCAGGCGGTAGGGGTGTTGGCTGCAAAGAGGGCTTTGGGATAATAGAGAAAACAGCCTCCCTTTTTTCAAGGTCAGCGGTAGGATGCTCAAGGCCCGTGTGTGACTTGGGATGGCAGCCGTACTCCAGACAAATCGGGCAAACCGGGCTTGTTGTGAAACCGGAACTTTATCTTGCGTGTGGTATTTCAGGCGCGCAGCAACATATTATGGGAATGGAGAAATCCCGGCTGGTTGTTTCAATCAACACAGACCCTAACACAGCCATATTCAATCACTCGGACATATGCGTTGTAGATGAATATCAGTGTTTCCTCAATGAATTAATCGAACAGGTGGAGAGGGATAAATGAGCTCGAGCGGTGAAGTTATAGACATAAAATCCGCAGATGGAGTGGAAAACAGAATTAATATCTACCAAAGCGCTTCCAATGGCGATTCCCCGGTAATCGTAGTATTCCCTGCCATGGGTGTGGCCGCGTCGTATTATGAGCCCCTTGCCCAAGTATTAAACGGCCTTTCCATCCATTGCGCGACCACTGACCTCAGAGGGCTCGGCGGCAGCTCGATCAGAGTCAAAAGAGGAGTGGACTTTGGTTATAATGATATGGTCACACTGGATTACCCTGCCGTGATATCCGCGGTAAACAATAGGTTCCCAAACAGCCCTGTTCTTCTACTTGGTCACAGCCTTGGCGGGCAACTTGCGGCGCTGTTTGCCGGCGCCAACCCAGGCGCTGTTACCGGTCTAATAGTTGTGGCAACCTGTTCAGTGTACTACAAAAAATGGCCCGTTCCACATAGGTACGGATTACTATTTTTCGAGCAAATGGTGGCCACGATATCTCGGCTGGTGGGTTATTTCCCAGGTCATGTTTTCAAATTTGGCGGAAATGAGGCAAAGACTCAAATGCTGGACTGGGCAGATCAGGGCTGGACCGGAGTTTACGCCCCAAAAGGCGCTGATAAGGACTATGACCTTCTTTTGTCCCAGGCCGAGATCCCTGTTCTTTCCATCTCATTCGCTGATGACGGCTATTGCCCTGAACAGGCCTGCCAACACCTTGTGGATAAAATGGGCGCGGCAAAAATCACAAGGAAGCATTTTACTCCCCAGGAATTGGGAGAGGATTGGATGGGTCATTTCGGATGGGTGAAAAAATCTCAAGCCCTGGCGCCGACAATTGAACAATGGATAAAGGGTGTGCTTGAAAAAGGATAAATGGCTAGTCCATTTCAAATGATTCATGGCAATGAAATGTATTCAAGAGCCCCTTCTTCGCCTCGCCGCGCCTGTCATGGCAGCTTTTCTCTGCATTTCAGGTATCTTTGAGAAATGCTCCACTGCCGCTATGAGCACATCCCTTGTTGATTCGCCCAACTCCAGGGACATCTCCTCAAGCATCTTGACCACATCAGCGGGCAGATCGAAATTACCGTTATTTTCAGCCAATTAATTCTCCCTTTAACTATATTTGTTACCTTCTTGTCCCTGGTTCCCAACTGAGGGCGACAGCTCAGCCAACTGGCGCCAGTCTCCTTTGAATATAAGGAAAATCCCCACAATGGTTACAACAATCAAGGGCCAGGCCTGGGTAATGTATCCAAATCCTATGGTGATCCAAATAGCGTCCCTGAGTCCGGTGTACAAAGTATAATAGACCGTTGTGACCAGCAAGCTCCCTGACCTCATCCAGAAATACGCATAAATTACCCCGCTCATAATACCGGCCAACGCGCCCACAGCCACAACCCAAGCAACAGTGAATTGTTCGGGCAATCCGCTTAGGTTCGACAATCTTAAGCCCTCAATGTAATAGGGCATTGCAAACAGCGGTAAACGCCAAATCCACCAAAGAACACTGTGGATTATCACCGCCCTTTCAGGAGTCCGCGTGAGCGCCAGCCTCGGCAGGAGATAGCCTCTCCACCCGAACTCTGATCCTAGACCTGCGATCAGGGTTAGCGGGATCGTCCATATTGCCATGGAGGTCCATTCATCAAACGCGCCGCCACTCGGGAGCCCCCTGAAGCCAAACGCAATATCCAGGCCCAAGGGCGCAAGCCATAACATCATGGCAAACAGTGTGACCATTATATAGTCACTGCCTCTTCCAAGTCGAAAACCCGCGTTCCTGAATCCGTCTCTGAATATTAAAGCCCCACATATAAAAGCGCTTATCGCAACGAGCCCAGCGGACAATATTCCTACCAAGCGGGCCGGTCCGCCCTGCGCGGCCACAAAATAAAGCGCGGCCATACCCAGGGGCCAGGTTACGCCAAAGGTAAGAATCACAAATATTACAAGGGAAAATCTTCTTTTATTTTCTGTCATCAATTATTCCAAACAATAGTTATGGTAACTTATTATTAATCCGCGATCTATTCTACTATCAATTAATTGATCAGTCTTGGTTACCGCGTGCTATCAAACCAATCTCTCACGGGATGGATGGCAATACAGTGAGCATTCCCCTGGCCCTTTGCACATCCTTGGCTATCTGCTCCTTTAGCTCGTCCGGGCCCGAAAAGCTCTTTTCCGATCTCAGCCTATCCAAAAAGTAAACCTTTACAAATTCACCGTAAAGATCACCGTCATAATCAAGTATATGGACTTCATATGAGACCTTGCGATCCTTAAAGGTGGGGTTGAAGCCTATGTTCATGACTCCAGGCGCCACTCCTGAGGAGGTTCTGCAATATACCGCATAAACCCCTGTTGGGGGATGTATCTTGGGTTCAGGTTTGATATTCGCGGTGGGGAATCCAAGACCCTTTCCCCTGTGATGGCCATGGACAACCTTGCCCTGAATGGTGAATTCCCTCCCCAATAATCTATTGGCCTCCGCTATATTGCCGTTTACTATTTCTTGCCTGATCCTGCTCGATGACACCCTTTCCCCATCTATCAGCACAGGAGGTATTATATATGGTTTGAATCCCATTTCCGGGCCCAGTTTCTTCAGCAATTCAGCGTCCCCGGCCCTATCCTTTCCAAACCTAAAATTTCCCCCAACAAATACAGAGCTTGCGCCAAGTTCTTCCATTAACAGGTGTTCAGCGAATTCCCTTGGGCCTTGTTGCGCGAATTGCTCGGTGAATTCGGCAAGGATCAAAACATCCACTCCAAGATGCCCGAGAATTTCCACTCTTTCGGAATAAGTTGTAATTCTGGGTATTTCAGAAGCTTTATTCAGAACAACTCTTGGGTGGGGATCAAATGTATAGACTATTGAGTCTGAATTCGTGTTTTTCGCAGTCTGCGTCAGCTCAGATATGATCTTGCGGTGACCCCAATGCACGCCGTCAAAATTACCCAACGCTACCGCTGGGGCCTTGAAGCGATGGAACACCTTTTGGCGAACCCTTATTA
>CAZFJT010000117.1:0-8009 GCA_964519135.1 uncultured Syntrophales bacterium
CTTTTCCAGGGATGACTTTCAATCCATCATGACTGCCGAACTCCTCGGATTCATCGAACAGTAGTTGGAGCCCAAGGCAGATCCCCAAAAAAGGTCTTCCAGTAGCAATAAATTCTAAAATGGGCCCAACAAGATCCAAATCAAGCAGATTTTCCATACACTTGGCAAACGCGCCAACTCCAGGCAGCACAAGTTTCTCAGCTTTGCGGATCTGGTCAGGATCCCTGGAAATTACCGCAACCGCGCCAACCTTCTCAAAACCCTTTTGCACGCTTCTGAGATTACCCATGCCGTAATCGACAACTACAACCATTTAAACCTCTCAAGATGATATTGGGGTCAGTAAATCAAGACCGGATTTTTAATCAAGAATACCTTTGGTTGATGGAACCTCCTTGCCATGACCTTCCAGGCTGACCGCTTGGGCCAAAGCCCTACCAAGGGCCTTGAAAACGGCTTCCGCGCTATGGTGGGGGTTTGTTGCCGTAACTTTGACATGCAATGTGATCCTTGCCCTATCACAAAGGGCTTGAAGAAAAACCTCCACCAGATCCAGACCAAAATCCCCTGCCCATCTATCATGCAGTTCGTTGAAATACACAAGATAAGGCCTACCGGATAAATCCAGGGCCACTGTGGCCAATGCCTCGTCCATTGGCGTCATACTATGACCGTACCTGGTGATTCCCAATCTTTCACCTAAAGCGGTCCTTAGGGCTTCCCCTATGCAGATGCCCACATCCTCAACAGTATGGTGTTGGTCAACATGTAGATCGCCCTTGCAGGAAAGGGTCAGATCCATTCTACCGTGTTTTACAAGATGATGGAGCATGTGATCAAAAAAGCCGACCCCTGTATCTATCTCGGCTTTGCCTGTTCCGTCCACTGATAGTGTGAGTGTAATATCGGTCTCAGAAGTCTTCCTGGATATTTCGCTTTTTCTCATGACTATTCCATAGGGCTTGGGCATTTTTTACATCCCAAAAATTTTTTGGATAAGCGTTGGCCATCTTGACCGTGAAAAGATATCACAGCATATCGTCTTTTTCTCTGGATATTCTGGCGCCAAGAGCTGATAGCTTTCCTTCAATGTTCTCATATCCCCTGTCAAGGTGATAGGACCTGTGCACCTCTGTGGTTCCATTTGCAGCCAAACCCGCCAATATCAGGCTTGCGCTGGCTCGCAGGTCAGTGGCCTGTACATGGGCCCCTGAAAGCTGCTCTGAGCCTTCCACCACAGCTACCTTTCCTCCAACTCTAATATTGGCGCCCATGCGGACCAATTCCTGCACATGCATAAAACGATTCTCAAAAACATTCTCTGTTATACTGCAACTTGAATCCCCAAGGGTCATCAGGGCCATATACTGGGCCTGAAAATCCGTGGCAAAACCAGGATAAGGATTAGTTTCCATGTCCCTGCTCTTTACCCTGCCATTACTGCGGATCCTTATATCCTCCCCAATGGTTTCTATGATCAAACCGGCTTCATCCAACTTGGACAATAGGGACCCCAGGGACTCCGGTTCGCACCCTTTAACGGTCACATCACCCTTTGTGATGGCAGCGGCCATTATATATGTTCCAGCCTCAATCCTATCTGGCATAACTCGATGAACCACTCCGGAAAGCATGTCCCTGCCCTCTATTACTATGGTGTCCGTTCCCGCGCCATCCACAGAGCCGCCCATTCGATTGATGACATTGGCCAGGTCTACAATTTCAGGTTCCAACGCGCAATTTCTGAGGACTGTGGTCCCTTTGGCCAAGGTCGCGGCCATCATAAGGTTCTCAACACCTGTAACTGTTTTCATATCAAAGGTAAAATCACAGCCTTTCAATCTTTTTGTCCTTGCCCTAACGTACCCCTGATCAAGGTCTATGGTGGCGGTCATTGCCTCCAGACCTTTTAGGTGCTGATCTATCGGTCTCGCGCCTATTGCGCAACCGCCAGGCAAGCTCACGTCGGCCCTGCCTTCCCTTGCCATTAGGGGCCCAAGGGCGAGCACTGACGCGCGCATGGTTTTCACCAGTTCATATGGCGCCACATGGTCGGTGATCCTGTGGGCCTTTATACGCAAGGCGCCTTCTGTGAAGTCGTCCAATTGGACTCCCAATTGCAGAAGCAATTGTTTCATTGTTCGAATATCTCTGAGCGCGGGGATTCTATGGAACGTCATCTCGTCAGATGTCATTAGAGCCGCGCACATCAATGGAAGGGCCGCGTTTTTCGCTCCACTTATCTCCACCTCTCCATTTAGGGGGACATTTCCCTGAATCACTATCTTATGCATCTTGGTCCAGTCTTTCCTGTAAAAGTATAATCTCTGAGGCTTTTCGATCCTTATTGTAAATAATATCTTCTTGTCTTGCGCCACAATCTAAAACACAGGAGAGTTGTGGCAGGATTGATCAAGACCGCGTATAACATCATAATTCGATGTTAGCAACAGGTTAAGACCAGTTAGGCGCCTTTCTTCCCGTCAACTTTGTAGGCTTTTATGTAAACTATGTTGACGGTTCAGCCCAAATGCAAAATAAAGGCCAAATTGGATTTTCACAATAAGCCACAATTAACCCAGCAATGCCGAATATGCACTCTGTTGGCTGAAAAATTGCAAAACACACCATAGGCGCTGCTAGCCGGAAAATTGCCGGTAAATTTGCTAATAGTTGAAAAATATTATTATTAAAAAATTTCAAGGAGGATTTCAAGTCATGACCAAACCGGATATAGTGGCTCACATCGCCAAGAACACCAATATATCAAAAAAGAAGGCCAACCTGGTTCTGGACGCGATTGTAGGCAAAATCCATGATTCACTAAGTAATGGCGAAGGCAAGATCCGTATATCCGATCTGGGCACCTTCAGGGTATTGGAAAAGCAAGAAAGGGCCGGTGTGAATCCAAGAACCCTCAAGGAAATGAAGATTCCGTCAATGAAAGTGCCGAGATTCACCCCATCCAGGTCTCTGAAGGAACTTGTAAAGCAGGCCTGATCAATCCCTTGCCCGCGGGTGAAAGACAAATCAAAGTCTCTCGCTCGCGCGGCGCCCCCCTTTGAAAGCTAATTCACATTATTCTTTCTTACCGTTGTAACCGCCTCTGATGTTATGGCATAGTGGTCCATTATTTTTGAATCCATATTCCGGTACTTTTAATCAGATGAAAAGTTCCCACTTGGAGGCGCTCTTTTGGCTAATAATGTTCGTGCTCTTATCATTATCTCCATATTATTGGGCTTCATTGGTCAACAGAATCCGGTCAGCGCACAGACCCCCAGACGCATACTATTCGATAAGGCCACATTGGTGTCTGTAGAGGAAGGGAATGTGGTTAGACTAAGCTTGAAAGAAAAAAGGGTCACAGTACTGGCAAGGCTCATAGGAGTGGGCGCGCCCGACCATATGAACAGGTTGGATGATTTTGGACCTTCTTTCAGGAAATTCCTCAAGCGACACAATTACACCCAAAAGGCCAGGCGATTTGTCAAAAAGGCGCTCCAAGGAAAAACCATTGAGGTATGGACCAGAAAACATTCGGCCCTTGACTCCCAAAGGAGGCTATTGGCGTGCCTGAAAGTTCCGGATGGAAACAGCGGCCTTATGGATGTTAACGCGGAGATTATAAAAAAAGGAATGGGCTTTGTCGCCAGGGACTATGTTCATGTAACGTACGCGAGGTATAAAAGATTGGAGAGGCAAGCCAGAATGGCCGGGCTAGGCATTTGGCGCGGTTTGGATAAGAGCATCATCCTGGGTGTAAACCGCAAATAGTTACAGAATATAGTCAAAAACCTCGGCAAAATATATGATGTAAACCTTATGGACAGTTCAACATACAAAAGACTGTTCTATGAATTTGAAGATCTTGGACTCGAAATTCGGACCAATGGGATTGAATCGTACCTAAGAGACGAATCAAAGTTGGTGGGAGACGCGTTCGGGGTTGTTAGGGCCTTTGATTCCAAGCAGGTGGCTCAAGTTCTGAAGATCTGCTCATACAGTTGCGCGCCTGTTACCGTATCCGCTGGTCGCACTTCAATCACAGGCTCATCAGTTCCATATTCAGGCATAGTTCTGGACATCTCCCAGATCAAAGGCTTTGATCAGCAAAATCCATCATGTGTGAGACCTGGGACAATATTGGCCGATTATCGGAAAGGCGTGGACGAACTCGGCCTGTTCTATCCTCCTGACCCCACTTCACAGGACTCTTGCGCAATTGGTGGGAATGTCGCATGCAACGCTTCAGGCGCGTTGAGCTATTTATACGGCCCCACCAGGGAATATATACAAGGGTTGGAGATTGCCTTTACCAATGGTAGTTTGCTCTCTTTCAAAAGAGGAGATTTCATTTCCAATCGCGGATTTTTCACGGTTCCAAAGGATCGATTCGATCCACCCTTACAGGATGACGCAATATGGCCTGCGCCCAAATTGGACATCAAACCGTGGAGGACATGCAAGAACGCGGCCGGTCTGTTTTCAGAAGATAAAATGGATCTTGTGGATCTATTCATAGGATCAGAGGGCATACTGGGTGTGGTCACCAACATTGTTACGCGGCTCATGCCAAAACGAAAACCATACTTTGCCCTGATGTTGTACACCCATGGCAGGCGCCAGACAGTGGAGCTTGTGAAAACTCTGGATCTATTTAGAAAAGCCTATTCAGAAAATGACCAACATGCCCTTGAAAAGATCAGGAAGTTTTGGAACAGAAACGATCCTTCCTTTTTAACGCCCGCATGTATGGAGTGGTTTTCCAGCTCTTGCGCTGCGCTACTTTCAGAGCCAAGGGCTTCAAGATTGGCTGAATCGTATGGATCGATCTTTATTGAACAGGAATATGAGCCCGACCAGGATCCATGGGACGTAGCCGAAGTATGGTCCGATTTCATGGAGACCTTTAATGATCAAAATGGACAGGACTCGCAAGAAGTGTACGTTGAGATCGCGTTGGATGCAAAGGGTATCAGGGAAATCAGAAATGACAGGCTTATGGTCCCTGAAAGATTGAATCAGTTGATACGTCCCGGAATGGTCAAGATCGGCGCGGACTTTGCCACTCCTATGGACAAGCTGGAAGAAACCCTTGAATTGTACGACCAAAACTTACCCAAAGGGGTATCGTACACGTTCGGCCACATAGGTAACGCCCATGTTCACTACAATATCACCCCAAGGTCCGAGAAAGAGAAACTCGAAGTTAAGGATCTTAATCTGCGGCTGGCCCAGAAGATTTGCCAATTCGGTGGAACCATATCCGCTGAGCATGGAGCGGGAAAGATCAAACACCAAGCCGTGGAGATTATGTTCGGACCAGAGGGAATCTCGGAAATGCTAAGGGTGAAGAAGGCCTTTGATCCGGCTCTAGTATTGAATCGCCACAATATTTTCCCTTTGGAGCGGTTCCAAGATGAGCCATTGATAATTTGAGATCAATATTCTTTACCCATCAGCCTTACCCTTCCCAATAGCGCCAATTTCCAGATTGTCTATCACAAGGTCCAGAAATTCCTCTGCTTCTTGCCTGGTAAAATGGCACGCGTCAGTGGCCATCACAATGTTTAAATTCTTATGGTAAACATAGGCTATGAGCACCAGGTGTGTCTTGGAAAGGAGTTTGTAGCCTATTCCATGTATCTCACTCACGTAGAGTTCCCCTAATATGGCCCTTATGGAAGCGCTTGTTGGTCTGCCATTGCGGATTTCAGGGTTCATGGTCCCCAGCATGGTGACACCTATGGAATACTGGCGCCTTTCCATAATAAAGTTTACGATCTTCCTTCTCAGCCTGAAGGGTAATATTCTGAACGTGTCATTCATCTTGCGCACATTTATGAAAAATCTCAGATCCATGTGGTTTCTAAATTGCCTTATCCTGGATCTGGATATCTTCTTCATAAATTCGTCAGGATCCCTCCTGTCATCGGCATTGGCCTCAAATGTTATGACTCCGCTGTTATTGGGCTTATCGAACCAGGAATACCTGCCCTGCATATTAACGGTCAGAGAAGTTCTTAATGTGGCCGGTTCAATATTCCTATTTTGATTCCATTGATCTATGGCCAGGTTCGAAGCGTATACCAATCTATCTACCAGGCCGATTCTCTTATAATCCATTATCCTGTTTGTATCTTCTTCGCTAAAGAGCCTCTTTACGTGAAACTGTCCAGTATCGCTTTCTAGGCCTTGACCAACCGGCAACTGGGATTTCTCAAAAAAAGGAGCGAATGCGTCTTTTGCTTCGGCAATGGTATCCTTGAAGGTTCTTTCTTTCAATTTTGCGGCCCTCTTTCTGGACGTGGACAGTGAACCAGCGTTAGGCCATAATTCTGAATTCCCCTCACCTATTATTTCGCAGTATTTCTTTCCAATGGCAAACCCGAAATTTGTGGCTATGGCAGCGTCAGCCGCGGCATGATGGGCTACGGTAACCATTAAATGGCGCTCTTCAAACACCCTACCCATATGAACTTCACCAAGACATTCATTAAACAGGTCCCAATCACGGTCCAAACGGGGAGACAATATTCTCAGAACCGCGTCTATCTCTGTCTCACCACCCTCAAGTGTCACATCAAAAAAGCTCATGTCAGTATCCAAATCAGGTCGCCATTCCCTGTAAAGATAGTATCTCCCTCTATGTTTCACTTCCTTAAGGCGACAAACCATCTCAGGAAAATCTTTCTTGGCCCTTCTGCAAGCTTCTGTCATTATCTCCTTATCTAACGGTCCGGTATAGACTACTATAGCTATAATCAGATTTTTTCTGCTCCCACTGGTGGAAAGGGCCAACATCTCTGATAACGGATCAATTGGGAATTCGCCGCCCGGCATGGAATCAATACCTCTATTGCTGATGATCTTAAGGGTAGTTGTGTTAAAAAAGCTCTCTAACTAAATGCAATAACATAATTTAAGGTAATCACGCGCATCTACGGAATCTAATTTAGCATTAAGACAATTCCATTTCAAAAGCCTTGTTTATGGCTTCAATAGTTATACAGGGCAAATGATACCTTTCCAGGTCACCTTGCTTGGCCCAGATTACTTCCCATGCGTCTGAGCCGGCCTTAAGGTCCCCTTCTGAAACAGGGCATAGATAATCCGCTATTATATAATGATATTTTACCCTACCATTCTCGTCTTTGAAAATTCTCTCCACCAACACTACTAGATCTGTAGGATTTACAATAAGACCGGTTTCCTCAAAGACCTCTCTTTTAACCGCGTCTTCAAGGTGTTCACCCACCTCAACCAGACCTCCGGGTATGCTCCATGTTCCAATGCCTGGCTCTGAACCGCGCTTTACCAGTAAGACCCTGTCTTCATTAATAATCAGGGCCCCTACACCACATAGAGGGGCCCTTGGATATTCTCTTTGCATTCTACCTCAAGTGGATTTGATCACACCTCTGAGAAAAAGTACTGATTCAATAAGGCGGTCCTGTCATTGTATGTGTCAGGATCAAGATACCAGCATACCGCGGCAAATGAGCTCAACAGGGAATTCCCGTCTTGAGGGGTAAAACAGAAGCCAACAACCTCATGGCCCTTTCTCACTGCCAGGGAAGGCTCGACTATAACCGTTTGGTTGAGTATTCTACCAAAGTAACCATGATCCCTGCCAAAAGAGAACACCTCGCACGCGGATTGTTTTCTGGTAAGGCAAATCTTAGTATCCGCCCTGAGCCTCTCCTGAACTTCCTCAAGTGTAACGGCTCTTTTTAGGTTAAGATTGAAATAGATGCAGTGCATGTACTGGGTGTTGGTCTTTATCGCGGATGAGAAAAGATTGAGATCCAGGCCCCTGGTCCTGAAAAGATGATATGCGTCCCTTGCGTGGTGAGTTCCGAATACTGGGTCCCCATGTTTTCCCACATCAGGAGAGGGCACAAATCCGCCTACCTGGGAAATATCATTTGATCGCCTTATACAAAGAAATCTGGCCTCTTCCAAATTATCCTCTCCGTCAACCAGGGCCACTGACTGGACAAGCG
>CAZFJT010000118.1:0-8009 GCA_964519135.1 uncultured Syntrophales bacterium
CGCGAGCGCTTCAGAGATCGTGGCCGGATGTCTTCAAGATCACGACAGGGCGCTGATATTAGGAATAAAGTCATTTGGAAAGGCCTCTGTGCAGACCATCATAAGGCTGGACAACGGGGGTGGACTCAGACTTACCACTGCTTACTATTACACACCTAAAGGTCGCAATATCCAGAAAAAGGGAATTGTACCTGATGTAAACCTCAAAGAAGAGGTGGAGAAACAGAGGGAAGCCAGAAGAAAAGAAGAGGAGAAATCTGACAAAAAGGTCAACAGCCTTATGCGGAGAAGAAAGGTCGATCCAAAGACCGACGTGGTTTTGCTAAAGGCGATGGAATGGATAAAAGCCGGCGATACTGTTGAGAAATTCAAGGAAAATTTAAAAAAAGATGTAAAAGACACGGCCTGGTATAAGAAATGACGGTAATTTTAGAACATTAATAACTGACTTTTAAAGGGGCTTGGAGAATGTTAACCAAGCCCTTTACTAATTGCAGGGTATCCGCGGCGCCCGGTTCAGGCTCTCAATCCCAATGAAACGCCATAACGGTCGTCACCAAAGATCCGATTATAAAAAGCGATTCTTCATTTCCTCTATATACTCTGGGATTCCACCTTCAAGCTCATTATCGATTTGCGCTTTGGCGTTCTTTAGCTGATCTCGCACTTGTGGGGCCTTGATTTCACTGAATTTGCGCAACCCTGCGCCCCTTCTCCCAAGTTGAAATAACAACCTATCCTCTTCAGGCGCCTGCAAGTACTCATCTATTACACCAAGGATCCTATCCTTGTTCTCAGGCAGCTTCCCTTCCACCTCTTCCAAAAGATTCAAGATATGATCACTGACTATTGTGGTTTCAACACCTTGGATATTATCTATCAATTCTCGTATCTCAGCCACTATTTGGTCTTCTGTGGGCGGTGTAAACACCCCATCCAACACTAATTGATGCAAAGGAGTTCCACGCTTGATAAAAAGGGATCTAAATCTTATGTAGTCCGGTCGCCCTTCATTTATAACCCTAGCGGATTCCACCGCGTTCGCGTTGCTAAACTCCACCCCCCCAATACCGGGTATTATGTAAAAACATATTGATACCCCACCTTCCCTGGCGTTTCTTGAGCCAGTGATTATCTGCTCAGCCGTGGCGCCCTTGGAAATCAGCTTTAAGATCTCATCCGATCCGGACTCCACCCCCATGTGTATCCTGCTCAGGCCAGCTTGTTGGAGCCTTTTGTAATCCTCCGGCGATTTCTTGGCCAATGATCCGGCCCTTCCATAACTTGTAACCCTTTTGACCTCCGGGAATTTATCTTTAATATAAGTGATGATCTCAACGAGTTTATCGGTTGATAACATTATAGAATTTGCGTCCTGCAGGAAAACCGTGTCTCCTCCGGAAGCCATCCACAGGCCCACTGACCTGAAGTTGTCCGGAAGACTGGGAGATGACATGACATGGGAAAGAACCGGCCTGGTTAATTTACCCCCTTCCCCCATCTTTCTGGAAATATCCTCTATTTCACCTTTTATATTTTCCACAGCGTCCACATCGGTTTTGATCTCATCCATGGACCTCCTGGAAAATTTTCTCTTTTTATATGTTGCGCAAAATGCGCACTTGTTCCAAGGACAGTTACGGGTAACCCTGATCAATAGACTTCCAGCCTCGCTTGGCGGTCTTATGGGTCCCTGTTCAAATGAATATGCTGATTCCATCATTAGATTCTCCAAAAAACTTTTTTTAAAAGATTCATATTCCAATAATATGGATTTGCCGGGCGACTTTGTTCATGTTAAAGTAAAATTTAGGCCTGTCGCTTTACTATAATACACATTCTTAGAGATGAGGATACACCGGTGAAGAATTTACCTAAAAATAGTGGAATCGTCTCTGCTCTATTGACCATATTGATGATATTTGGCCTTTGGGGTGGGCAAGCTTACTGCCAGGAGGATATGCCCGAGGCTGTCAGGATAAAAGCGCCTGATGGTTTCTCAACCCCCATATTGTCGGCCCCGGATTCATCAGCCCGAACCGCGGGACTGGCATTTCAGGGCGAAGTTATGGAAAAGGTGGGAGAAGAAAATGGCTTTGTTGAAGTCCCATTGCCTGAAGAAGGCCAAGGGACCGGCTTCATCCCAAAGGAAAATACTGAAACATGGGAAACTCCCAGACCTGAAACCGGCCTTCCAGTCTGGATAATAGGAATAATTGGCGGAATTGTCATTATTTCGGTAGCTGGAACACTACTATATCTGCGTTCGGCAAAAAAGACCCAGAAGGCGTTAGAGCACAGTACTGCCATTTCAAACTCAATCAGAAGCGCAGAAGGCCACTTTAAAGCCGGTGAATGGGAGGAGGCGGCCCTCAATTTTCAGAAATACTTAAGATTACAAGGCGACGAGGTTCGCAATCCGGACGTGTACAGGCGTCTCACGGCTTGCTATAAAAACCTGGAAGACTATCCGGCCGCTGCTAAAGCGTGGGACAAGATGAAGTCCGTCGGCGGACTCCAAAACATGGATGATTATTCCCTGGGTGTTGAAATCATGATGGCCCTGGGAGAAGAACAAACAGCCGCATCCATCTATGAGCAACTTTTGCAGCGTGAGACCAGTGAAACCAAGCGCAAGGAAATAAGGAAAAAACTCTTTGATACATATCGCAAAATAAAAGAACCCTCCAAGCTGTTGGAACACGCAGTGGCCCTTTTGGAAGAAGGTGCGCCGGAAGAGGAAATTGTGCCTCCCACAGTAAGTTTTCTCCAGCAGGAAGGCAGGGCGGCCCTGGCGGTGGAAGCCGGAAACAAACAGATACTCATGGCTCTTAGGGACGACTTCCTTGAAGAGCAGGCTAAGACCAGAGATGCATTGCGGGTCTATCAAAAATGCCTGGAATTTGACAGAACCAATCTGGACCTACACAAGATGTTGGCGGAAATACACAAAGAGGAGGGCAATTTCAAAAGCGCGGTCATGGAATTGACCATATTGCAGCAGCTTTCTAAAAACGAAAAGACCTCTTATCTTGAAGAGGCAGCCAGGATATATGTGGAAAACAGCATGGTGTCAGAGGCGTTAGCCGAGGGTAATCCGGGCATCATTAAGAAGATAGCCCAGATATACCTGGCACGCTCGGAAGTTAACCCGGACGCGGTGTCAGTATATGAGAAAGTTCTGGAGATTCAGCCCAACGCGGTCGGAGTTAACAAGATGCTGCGCACTGTGTACCTTACTAAAGGCGAGCTGGAAAAGTATATGCAAAGTCTCAGACACCTGCATGAAATTGACGGCGCCAACCACGACTATCTTGGCGAACTTGCCCAATGCATAGTTGATAATGAATTGATCGAAAACGCCATGGCTGAGGGCAACAAGGAGCTAAACCAGAAAATTATAAGAAAGCTCCTTCGCAAACAACCTAGTGATGATAAATCAGTTTCACTTTTCCAGAAGCTTCTAAAATATGAGCCTAAAAGCGTTCCCATAAGAAAGGGCTTGGCCTTGGCCCATGAAGAGAGAGGCGAAAAATCCGAAGCCGCCAAACAATGGCTCGAGATAGCATGCCTGAAGCCAAAGGATGACGAAGCTGTAAAAAAAGCCGTAAGATCCGCCCTATCAGGTCTCGGACATGATGTTGTAATTGATAAGGTTGAAGGTAAGCTGCTGATGATTATTGCAAAGGGATTGGTTAAGAAACACTCCAATTCAACATCCGGCATTGCCATAATACAAAAAGCGCATAGTATGAATCCAAAGGACCCTGATCTAGCCAAGTACATCTCTGAAAAAGGCGTGGCCACTCCTAAACATCCACCCCCTGAAGCCCCTGATCAAAAGCCGCGACCTTCAACCAAGGCCTATACCATCAATAAAGGCGACCAGGAAGCCCCTGAGGAATCATTGACCATAGAGGAAGAAGAGCTTGTCATAGAATCTCATTTTGAGGATGATCAGGATGGTTCTGATCAGGAGGAGGTTATGACCCTTGACGACCCTTTCGATGATAGCCCCGCTCCTCAGGTTATTACCGAGGCGGGGCCTGTGACCACATTTGTGTCAGCGAGTGAGAGACAAAACGCACAAGAGCTTTATGATGAATCAGGATTGTTCAAACCTGCTACCGGGGGTTTCATGTATAAACCTCTGGAAACTATTTTTGAAGATGGATGGGGCGCTTGGAGTCAAGGTAAAGAGGTAAATACCGGCAGACAGTCAATAATCCTCTTAATAAATGAAAGCCTTTTGAAACCCGACCTGATGAAGGATTTCGTGCAAGGGGTTTCTGAGCTTGGTTTTAACATATCCCATGAGAATATTCTGGCCCTGGGGGATGTGACAACCGATGAAACAGGTAGATTCGGCCTTGTGTTTTCCCATATGCCTTCGACCTTGGGTGAAGCGATCAAAGTTAAATCCGGAATAGACATAAATACCGGATTGAAAGTGGTAAAAATGATCGTGAGCGGTTTGGCCTACGCCCATAACCACAGGGGCAAGGACGGCAAAATCAGGCGGACCTTTCATTTGCACCTTCAACCTAATCATATTTTTTGCAACGATGATTTGTCAGAGATTAATATAGGGGCTGTGGGATTCTCCCAATTGTACAGAAATTTGACCGGCGCCAAGCAACCTAGATGGGAGTCTCCAGGTATGAACCCTGCATACGCTCCCCCGGAATTCTTTTCAAGCCAGAAGGGGGTGGCCACTAATGAAAGAAGCGCTGACATCTATTCATTGGGTGTTCTGATGTATGAAATACTTGCAAATGAAGCGCCCTTTGAAGGCCCTGACTTTGAAGATTACAAGATGCAGCATTCCAAGGTATTCCCTGCTCCGCCGAGACTTATTAATCAAGCTATCGCGCCCTGGCTTGAACCTATAATACTTGGCTGCCTGGAAAAAGAGCCAGAAAGAAGATGGAAAAGTATTAATGATATAGAGCTGGCCCTTAATCGAAAATCATCCTGACTGCGATCCATCGGCTGAACGCGCCTACCTGGAAATATCTCAAAAATGAACAACATTAACAGGTCATTATTCAATAGGCGCCGATCATACTGCCCACGCGCCTTGGGCGGGGTTTTCAGCGCGGCCATTGAATCCCTCCGGACACTCCTCTTGCGCGGCCAAATACCGAGATAGAACCGGACAATGTTCGCATGGGTTGTACGTGGATTCATACCTTGCCACTTGACCTTTAAATCTTGAGGACATATGAATTTTCAGATCTTTAATATCATTGTACATCTTTATACAGTGACGAATATTCCACCTGCCTTTGAAGACCCGGCAATGCACCGCGTTTTCATTAAGCCAGCCATTTCTGTCTGCGCCCATGACAACCTCCCTCCCCAATCGACCACAGCCGACCGAGTACAGGCATTTCCAATCTATCAAACACCATCTTCGCCAGCCTTGGATGCGGTAATCTTTATGACAATTACTCGGCTAAAAGGTTTCATAGGTTCCAACACAGGTATGATACGGAAATTAATGGCTAATCCTAATATGCCCATTGACTGGCGAATGTTTTGATGGTAGCCTCTTTTTTGTGGAAGTATGGAGGTTTATTGATTGCATTCTGAAAGACGTTTTGCAACCAGACCAGTGAGAATACGCCGGCCAAAACCTAAGGGACGTTTAATTTTTACTATCCTTACCTTGGCGGGTTTATCCGTATTTGGGTACTTTGCTCTGGCCTCATTGGTGGAGAATGACAATGATCTCACTTGCGCGGTCAGGACTCCTGTAGCAAGAATGAATTCTCCTGAGTTAACCATTGATAGGGCCCCACAGACATCTATCCCTGAAAATACTAAAAGTTTGGCTGCCCCGGATAAAGCCCCTGAGGATTGCAAACTTGAACTGGGCGCGGTCGAGATATTGGGCGCATCAGATCAAGGAGACACCCTAACTTCACTATTCAAGCTCAATATCCCGTCACAAGAGACGGCCCTAAAATTAGCCAAGGTCTTTGAGGATCTGATCAGGCGGCATAAGAATTCGGATTTCAGAAAAGATCGAAACTTAAAGTCCGGCAGAAGATATAACCTGCTACTTGACAAGGATGGCGGTTTTTTAAAAGCGGTTCTTGAAATGGATCCGGCCCATGTATTTTACGCGGTCAATCAAAACGGTGAGATCAAAGCCTGGAAAGAGGACGTTGTACTGGATTATAAAATCGAAAGTATAGCTTTCAAAATAAAAAATAATCTTTACTCGTCCATAAGATCTGTGGGGGAAGGAAGAGAACTTGCTTGGAACCTGGAGCATATATTCAAGTGGGACATTGATTTCAGTAGAGAGTTGATGCGTGGAGACACCTGCAAAATCGTTTTTGAGCGCAGATACGCGGACGACAGACCCTCCGGCTATGGGAAGATACTATTCGCTGAATATGACGGCAGGCGCACGGGACGAAAGACCGCGGCTCTTTTCAAAAAGGCCTATTGGGACATTAAGGGCTATGAGTTAAAGAAGGACTTCCTTGTTTCTCCCCTTGAAATAAAGCTTAGAGTGACCTCAAAATACGGGATGAGATTTCATCCAATCCTTAAGCGGCGCAAGATGCATAAGGGAGTGGATTATGGCGCTCCCACAGGAACACCGATAGTATCCGTGGCGCGGGGGGAGGTCGTTTATGCGGGGTATGACAAGGGAGGATACGGAAACTACATTAAGATAAGGCACAAGAACGGCATTGAAACCAGATATGGTCATTTGAGTAGAAAGCTCGTAAGAAAAGGACAGATTGTCAAGCAGGGACAAAAGATCGGTTTAGTCGGCGCCACAGGTCGAGCCACAGGGCCTCATCTGGATTTTCAATTCCTTATCAAGGGTAAGCATATTGATCCACTAAAGATGAAGTACGCCACCAAGAACGACCGTGAGCGCATACCAAAACCTCTCAGACCCAGGTTTTTCAGGCTTACAGGATCATGGATAGCTACTATCGAGAAGAACAGCCCAGGCTCAAACGGTCCAAAATATGCGGTAAATAATCGCCCTTGATTCCTCTATTTGATTGCCCAGTTATATCCAACATTTTGCCTGAGCCATTATTACCACCAATTGACATATTCTCTAGCAGCCTGTAACATAATGTTAAATTAGGTAATCGTATTTCTTTTTAACCTGTATCCGATTTCCAAGGGGCCCAAAAAATGAAACGAACGACGATAATATTAACGGTTTTGATCGTTATAGCGTCCGTATCACCCGGCTTTTGTTTTATAAATTATCTCTTTGGCGGCTCAAGCGACAATGCAATAGGCAACAGCGCAGTGGGTGAATTGAGATCATGGTGGACAGGAAACCCGGTCTACCAATTCGATCCGTTCTACAGAGGCAGAGGAGTTCCTAATCAAATTGTTGAACAGGCGCCTCCAAGCTCACTAAATATGCAACCCAGGGGTGGAACTGTGGTCCAGTACGGTCCCGGAGGATATCAATATCAAAACTCCGTGCCCTATAATCAAGGCGCTCCTTCAGGCGCATACGCTCCACAGCAGTCTTATCCGGCTCAAGCGCCCCAACAACAAATGTACCAAGCTCAACCACAATACGGGCCTCCACCAGCCCAACCGTATCAAGCGCCAGCGCCACAGCAATACCAACAGCAGTATCCCCAGCAGGGTTACCAGCCTGCAAACCAAGGTTATTCCGCGAATATGGGATACCGTTAATTTGACAAAATTCAATCATCTGGAATTGGGCGTTTCTACCCGTTGAAGCGCCCTCTGACCAACACGCGAGCCGCCTGCGGTGGATTATCCCTTCTCTGTTGCAGGATTTCCAGACTGCGCGTATTATTCAAATTTGCCTTCTAAGATTGAACATGTATAGGGTTGACCTGCTTGCGATGAGCGAAGCTTCCTGAGCCTGCGAATTAAACACAGCAAATCGGGACGCCGGTCCAACTATATTCAATGTTAATTGTTTGAATGCGCAATCCTATAAAAGTCTCCGAAAGAGAACCCGGAGATCTCGTTGTACGTAT
>CAZFJT010000119.1:0-624 GCA_964519135.1 uncultured Syntrophales bacterium
TCTATGGACCGATTGGAATGTATGGCCACTGAGCCGCCCCTTAAAACAACCGCATTGCCGGCCTTTAAGCACAGAGCGCCTGCGTCCGCGGTAACATTGGGCCTGGATTCGTAGATAAACCCTATTACACCTAAAGGAATACGCATGCGACCCACTTGCATCCCATTGGGTCTTGTCCAGATATTGACTATCTCGCCCACAGGGTCCGGAAATTCGGAGATTTCATTGATTCCGTCTGAGGTCTGCTGAAGAACTTTATCCGATAGTGTCAAGCGATCCATCATGGCAGAGGAAAGGCCCTTTTCCTTACCAGCCTTGAGATCCTTGAAGTTCTCTTCCTGCAAATACGACTTCTTTTCCAATAACTTTGAGGCCGCATCCTTTAGGATCTTTGCCTTCTGAACCATGGAAAGTTTTGCCGCTTCCCTTGAGGCTTGTTTCGCGCGTTTGGCAATATCCAATACTTGTTCTTCCACAGACATGATCATCTCCGATATAATTTAAGTAAGCGTTCGCCGGCGAGGCCCATTGGCCTTAAGGCTTTGATCCTTGCAATTTAGCACCGTGATTTAAAACGGTCAATCCTTGAGCTGTTCATGAATATATCCCATAATAGGGTCCCAG
>CAZFJT010000119.1:634-1727 GCA_964519135.1 uncultured Syntrophales bacterium
GTGTGCGCTTTTTTATTCAGGGTTATGTCAGAAATTTATATATTTTCAAATGATTATTCTGAAACATAATAAAAATTGTAAACATTCACTGTTGCGAGGGAAACAGTTTGAACCGCGGCTGGTAGGCGCAAGGCCGCGCTTAAGTGAATGGACATCAAAAATTGCCCTTTGGAGGTAGAACCGGCATGATTCCCATTTTGTCGTTGGTTGGCAAGTCCGACTCAGGCAAGACTACCCTATTGGAAAAACTTGTGCGAGAGCTTAAATCCCGGGGTTACAAGATCGCCACTATTAAACACGACGCTCATAGTTTCGAGATAGACCACAAGGGGAAAGACTCGTGGAGACATAAAAACGCAGGCGCTCATATGACCATTATTTCCTCTCCTGAAAAACTGGCCCTTGTAATGGACACCGACCATGATCACAATCTCTCTGAACTAAGGGAAGGCTTTATAAAGGATGTTGATCTGATACTCACAGAGGGTTACAAGAGGGAGACCCACCCAAGGATAGAAGTTTATAGAAAAGAAAGATCAAGTGAACTTCTGTGCAAGGACGACCCAGGATTGGTCGCTATAGCCGGCGCGCCGGATGATCCCCCAAAAAACGTTCCTGTTTTTGATATCAATGACGCACAGGGCATTTGTGATTTTATAGAAACCACTTTTCTGAAGGGCTGATCTATAGATAGTTCTAAAACTCGCCAGTATGGTTGGTGATCGCTTCAGTGATCTTTGCCGCGGCTTTTTTGGCAGTTTCTATAACATGATCCAGTTTTGCCTGCGAGGGACTTTCATCCAAACCCACAACCCAAAAACCCGCTACCATACGCCGACGGTTCTTAGGTCCATGAAAGACGGGCGCAGCCACACACCACACATTTGGAATATACTCACCCTGATCGGACGCGTATCCATTTTCAAAGACCTGATTCAGAATGTCCATGTACAGATCAGGATCTGTTATCGATTTTTCCGTGAATTTAGGCATTGGGCGAGCCCTTAATAATGTGGCTACCCAAGGTCTGTCTTGGTGGGCAAGAAATATTCTCCCCGCGCCCCCGGCGAGCATGGATATGGAAGTCCCGGGC
>CAZFJT010000119.1:1737-7972 GCA_964519135.1 uncultured Syntrophales bacterium
AGGTGATGATCACAAAATTTTTGCTTTTGTTTTCGGGCCTTTTTGCAACTTTCAGCTCAGTTGATGATTCTATTTGATCAAGAACCAGAATTCTACCAGCCGCTGAAATACCTATAAAAACATCTTCATTTACCAGACCGCTTAGCTCTTCCAAAAAAGGCCTGGCAATACTAACCAAAGGCAATTTTACTTGCGCGCCCAGGCTCAGTTCCTTTAGCTTGTACCCACATGTGTACTTCCTGCTGACCGGATCCCTCAAAACCCAGCCTGCTTCTTCAAGAGCGGTGAGTATGCCGTGGGTGGTGGATTTGGCCAGTGAGAGCTCTGAAGCTATTTCACTTATACCTTTATTGTTTCCTGACGTGATAATCGTGTCGATTATCCTGATGGCTTTGGATACAATTGGAGCGGAGTACGCTACATTGGAATTTCTTGTTCTATGAGGCATTTACCAGCGCCGTTGCCTTAGCGTATAAGCATGAACTCGCCATGCTAGTGGGCATTAACAGTTCACCATAATGAATCATAAAATGTTGTAACCAGTCAGAAGCAATATGTCAAACTCTTTTATATTGGAGATAATTATTCCTTGACACCCTTGTGGGCCAAAGGTACTCTTAAAGTAAATCTGTTCTTGATACGGAATTATCGTTAGAAAAAATGCTCCAAATATCCATAATTGATGTTCAAAGAGCGACTCTACCTGTTCATACAGGCAATGAGGGTTGGATAGGAGTTTCACCTTTAGGAGATCAATATCACGTTGTGGTTCCTGTAGACACTCAGATCGCCAGAGGTGTAATGGCCTGTAACAAACCCACTGATGGGACTCCTTTTGGAGGCTATTCAAAATGGGTTTATTTCAGATGTCCCCCTTATGAGGACAATGACGGCCAAGGCCACGAACTCAGGCGTTTTTACGCTGAAATAACAGCAAAGAGTCTGGTGGCTTATTTAAAATCAAAGGGAATAGAAGCGGGAATAACTGGAATCTCGGAATCATGAGGCCATACAATAATTAAAGGGATCAATGGGCCGCTAAAAACCACTCTTTGCATACTCCCGCGTTAATATTTCACTTTCTAATTTCACTTTTTAAAAGGAGTGGACAAAGATGCTGCTTCCCAAATTTACGTACCATGAACCCACCACATTAGAAGAAACCTTGCAATTGCTCCATGAGTACGGAGGCGCGGCAAAGATTCTGGCTGGTGGCACTGATCTACTGGTACGGATGAAGTTAAAGCTGGACCGGCCGCAGCATGTGATCAGCGTCGCGCGGGTTCCTGGGCTGGGCGAGATTATCCCAAGGAATGGAAGCGGGATTACTGTTGGCGCAGCCGCGACTGCAGCAGACCTTTCCATAAACGAGCCCTTGCTGGATAGGCACACCGCGCTCGCGCTGGCAGCCGGAAGACTGGGCGCTCCCATGATACGAAACAGGGCCACGATCGGAGGGAACCTCGTTAACGCAAGACCCGCGGCCGACATGTCCCCAGCGTGTATGGTCCTGAACGCGAACTTGAAGGTAAAGAGCTCAAACAATGAAAGGGAGATACCTGCCAACGATTTCTTCAAAGGTCCCGGCCAAACTGTTATAGAGCCCAATGAACTCCTGGTTGCCCTGGAGATTGAAACACCCGCGCCATACAGCGGAGGAGCGTACTTCAAATTAGGGGCAAGAAAAGCTCTTGAGATTTCCATGGTTAATGTTGCCGTACTATTGACTTTGCAATCCCCGGACGGATTGATCATTGACGCCCGTATTGCGTTGGGTGCGGTCGCGCCTACTCCTGTTAGGGCTTTTGCAGCAGAGGAACTATTAATTGGAGAAAAACCCACTCCAGAAGTTTTCGAAAGAGCCGGCCAGGTCGGAGTTGGTATGTGCAGCCCAATAACAGACCATAGGGGCAGTATGGAATATCGCTGCATGATGATTGAGGCAGTGACCAAAAGAGCCCTAATGCAGGCCTTTGAAAGGGCAAAGAACTGGAAGCCTTGATGGGTTTTAACAGGACGTGACTGCAAAACCCTCTTAACTATTAATATAATTGACATCACGTTACTTTTTGGACGCTTCCTGAATTGGAGATTGGATCATGAAAACCATTATTAGTCTTAATATAAATGGCCAGCCAGTGGAGGCTGCGGCTGCGCCGAATATGACCCTCTTGGCTTTTTTGCGTGAGGAGATCGGCCTTACAGGGGCAAAACACGGTTGCGGCCTTGGCGATTGCGGCGCATGCACTGTAATAATGGATGGACAGCCGGTAAATTCATGCCTGGTGCTCGCTGTTCAGGCCCAGGGCAAAGATATTATAACTATAGAGGGGCTTGCGCAGAACGGTAAGCTACACCCCATTCAGAGGGCCTTTGTGGATAAAGGCTCTATACAATGCGGGTTTTGCACTCCTGGTATGATACTCTCAGCAAAAGCTCTGCTTGATCAGAATCCCAAGCCCACTGAAAAGGAGATCAGGACCGCCATATCAGGTAATCTTTGCAGATGCACGGGATATCAGAAAATAGTTGAGGCTATTCAAGAGGCGGCTGAACACCTGCAGGAAGAGGAGGGCAAATAAAATGACTGAATACACTGTTCTAAACACCAGAGCCCCGAGACTGGACGCTGCCGCGAAAGCCACCGGAGAGGCAAAGTATGCGGATGATCTTTCAATGAAAGGCATGTTGTACGCGGCCATTTTGCAAAGCCCTCACGCTCACGCGAAAATTCTCAATATCGATGTGTCAAAGGCAAAAAAATTGCCTGGAGTAAAGGCTGTTGTAACAGCCAAGGAAGCAGGTCTGGTCAAGTATGGAGTATCTCCGGCCAGATATGATGAGACCCTTTTCGCGCATGATAAGGTCAGGTACGTTGGAGACGAGATAGCGGCAGTGGCCGCTGTGGATCAAGCTACCGCACAAGAAGCCCTGGAGTTGATAAAGGTCGATTACGAGGAATTGCCTGCAGTGTTCGATATGTTCGAAGCCCAAAAGGAAGGGGCGCCTCAAATACACGATGATTTCCCAGGTAATATCAATGCGGAAGTTCATCAGGAGTTTGGGGACACAGATCAGGAAATGTCAAATTCCGATCTTGTGGTGGAACATACTTTTTTGAACAAAAGACAGGACGCGGCGTTTATAGAACCCCACTCGTGCATAGCTTCATTTGATCTCAACGGCCGGCTTACCCTGCACACTTCCACCCAGGTGCCCCATTATGTTATGCGAACAGTGGCAATGGTCCTTCAGATCCCAGTTGGAAATGTCAGAGTGGTGAAGCCCTATGTTGGTGGAGGCTTTGGTCCTAAATGTGAGGCCACACCAATGGAGATGTCCTGCGCCCTGCTATCCAGAGAGACGGGTAAACCTGTGAAAATGTCCTATACCAGGGAACAGGTATTCTTGCACAGCAGGGCAAGGCACCAATTCTGGGCCGGCATGAAATTGGGCGTTATGAACGATGGCACAATGAGAGCCCTGGAGAATAAGGCGATCCTGGACGGAGGCGCGTATACGAGTTTTGGCATAGCCACTGTCTATTATTCCGGATCTCTTGTGGGAGGTCCCTACAAACTATCGGCAATGAAGTACGACGGTTTGAGAATATATACCAATAAACCGGCATGCGGCGCGCAAAGGGGTCATGGAGGTGTGGCTCACAGAGCGGCGATTGAACAGCTCATAGATATGGCCGCTGAAAAGCTGAATATCGACCCTGTTGAAATGCGCTTGAAGAATATGATGGTCACAGGGGATATGACCATAAACCAATTGGACATGTCCAGCCTGGGAATGAAAGAGTGCATAGAGGCTGTAAAGGACGGCTCTGACTGGTCCAATAAAAAGGGCAAATTACCAAAGGGCAAGGGTATTGGAATGGCCTGCGGTTTTTTTGTTTCTGGCGCGGGGTATCCGATCTACAGGTCTGACACTTACCATTCCACGGTTGTAATCAAGCTCAGTGAGGATGGAGGGACGGTAAATGTCCTCACAGGTTCCGCGGAGATCGGCCAGGGCTCTGATACCACAATGGGTATGATAGCCGCTGAGACCCTTGGGGTTCCATTGGAGGCTATAAAGGTCACATCAGGAGATACCGATCTTAGTGTAGACCTTGGCGCTTACTCCAGTAGGCAGACACTTATGACCGGTCACGCGACAAAGCAGGCTGCTGAACAGATCAGGGATATTATAAGGGAATGCCTGGCAAAAGAGATGGACTGCCCTGAAGATTCCATATCCTTTAAAAACGGTCTTGTTTATTTTAACCAAGGTCCTGGTGATTTCCGCCATATCAGAACCAAATATATCAAGGAACATAGAGGCTGGACCGATCTGCCTGATGGGGAACACCTCACATTCAAAGAGGCTGCCAGGCTGGCGTTCCTAGAAAAGGGAACCCTTGTGGGAACAGGGAAATACAAACCACCACCACTCGGGGGAGATTACAAGGGCGCTGCTGTGGGGACTTCTCCAGCTTACGGGTGCTCCGCGCAGATAGTTGAAGTGGATGTGGACCTTGAGACCGGTGAAATAACCATTGAAAACATGACGGACGCCCATGATTGCGGATTGGCCATAAATAGAACCCAGGTGGAAGGTCAGATGCAGGGCTCCCTTTCAATGGGCCTTGGTGAATGCCTTTTTGAAGAAGTGAAATTTGATTCAAGGGGCAGGGTGATCAATCCCACACTTGGGGAATATAAGATCCCAACAGCCTTGGACATGCCCAATGTGAAGACGATAATAGTGGAATCCAATGAACCCAACGGACCATACGGGGCAAAGGAGGTGGGAGAAGGCGCGATAATGCCGACCATTCCGGCTATCTTGAATGCAATATACGACGCCACAGGCGCTCGCATAAACGAACTCCCCGTAAGTTCTGAGAGATTGTTCAAGGCCATGGATGAGGCCGGGCAAAAAAAGGAGTGAGTATTTGTAAAAGTTCATTGGGGAGGATCTTTATGTAAAAAGGGCCTCCCCGGACCCATCTCCAAGAACTTTATTATAATAGTCCACCGGGCGCCAATGACCTCCTCCAAACGTCCCCTATCGTGATTCCAAATGCTTATGGCGACCACGGTGATCGCTTACCAAACTTCTAAATTTTCATGCTGGAGTTGAATTTGCTTATACGTGACGAATCGGAATCTGATATCAATGATATATACGATGTAACCAAGGCTGCCTTTGAAAATCATCCCATCAGCAACCATACGGAACAGTTTATAATTAACGGATTGCGAGCGGCTAAGGCCCTTGAAATATCCCTTGTGGCAGAGGTCAATGGCAAAGTGGTAGGTCACATGGCTTTGTCCAAGGTTGCCATTTCTGATGGAAGCGCTGACTGGTATGGCCTGGGCCCTATTTCAGTGGCGCCTGAATACCAGAAGCAAGGCATAGGTAAGGCCCTTATGCGGGAAGGTCTTTCCAGGCTAAAAGCCCTGGGCGCGAATGGCTGCGTTCTTGTGGGCGATCCCAATTACTATGAAAGGTTCGGCTTTAAGAGCTTGCCTGAATTGAAACATAAGGGCGTGCCACAGGAAAATGTTCTTTCATTGCCATTTGGAACGAGCAAAGCAAAAGGCGAAGTAGAATTTCATAGGGCCTTTTTAGCCACTGAATAGCAAAAATCACATTGTTGGTTCTTGTTTTATGGCTGATTAGATTTAACTTACAATGAATTATTAAGTAAACGGTTCCTGGTAAGTTTATTCAGTGTTAGCTATGGATTTTTCTTCAAGCTTGTTTCTTTTTTAGTTGCCGTCACTTTCTTTGATGATTTGCCGCAATATAATGTTAAATAAATAATACAACTGATTTTTATAAATTTAATAATATCCAGTTTCTCATATAATTGGTTAGCCGGGGTCGGACGCCATGCCCAAACCACTCGATACCGTCAAGACAAAACAAATTATGATCTGTGAAGATGAGATACTCCTTTCCAAGGATCTCGCGCTAACTTTGGAAAAAATGGGGTACAATATAGCGGCTAAAGTAACCACTGCTGAAGAGGCGATTCGCCTGGTGGAGAAAAACGCCCCTGATCTCATTATTATGGACGTGAAATTAGCCGGAAACATTGACGGTATAGAAGCTGTAAGTCAAATCAGGGGCCGCTATGACATCCCGGTTATTTATCTCACGGGTTTTTCTGAGGATGACGTTTTGGACAGAGCAAAAAAGACCGAACCTTATGGGTACCTGAGCAAACCATTTGGAA
>CAZFJT010000120.1:0-2196 GCA_964519135.1 uncultured Syntrophales bacterium
CCTTGCTGGACGGAATACCAAGAACCTTGCCCGCTCTTGCCAGGGCCCAAAGGTTGACCAAAAGGGCGAGATCTGTTGGCTTTGACTGGTCTGACCCTATGGAAGTTTTCGATAAAATACAAGAAGAATTGGGTGAATTAAGGGAAGCCGTGGAATCAGGGGACCAGGACCGGATTGATGGGGAAATGGGCGATCTGTTCTTTGTTATGGTGAACGCGGCCAGATTGTTCAATGTTAACGCTGAAGCGAGCCTAAACAGAGCCTCCGACAAATTCGAAAACAGGTTTAAGTTCATAGAGTCCCAATTATCCGCGCAAGGGAAGACGCCTGAAGAAGCGACACTTAAAGAGATGGACGCCTTATGGGATGAGGCAAAGGTCAGGGGAATTTGAGGGACGGGACTTTTTGATATTCCCTCCCCGTTATGGTCCAACAGGGGAGGGGCCGATTTACTTAACTTGGGCTATTCCCGGGATGGTCACAATATGTTTGCCCGCGTCCTTTTGGACTATCAGCTCCAGGCTTTCCCCTCGCACTCCAAGGGATAATGTGCCCTGGGCCTGGCCTCCTTCCATTCCGATCATCTCCCTGAATAGCTCCAATCCTCGGGCTATGTACTCATCAGGCGCTTTTGGCAAGTAATAGGAGTCATCGGCAAATACAACCACTCCTTCCTCTCTGTCAATACTGAGCCTGGTGGCCCTTTCTTCGATTGCTTCCAGAAGAACAAGGGACAGATATTTCAATGGAGCTTCATCGCTATCCGCGCCAGGGGTTTCCTTCCATCCTTCCTCTTCCCATTTTGCCAAAGCGTCCCGTGGCTTTACTTCAAGTTGACAATCCACTTGCTGTTGAAGCCTCTGTTGTGGTCCTTCAGACGATTGCATCACAATACCTCCTTACCGCTAAGATCGTTTACTAAAACGATCAGTTACATGTGGCGCATGAGGTTGCTGAACATCCTACGCAGCTTGATGATCCAGAGCCGGAAGTCTTGAAATCTCCGGTCGCGCTCTTGAAATTGCACGCTGACATGAGCCTTGTCACCTCAGCTTCACATTTCGGGCAAACCACTGAGTCATTTCCAAAGACCAGCTTTTCGAACTGATGTCCGCAACCATTGCAACTGTATTCGTATATGGGCATTTAGCACTTAACCTCCGAATTCTTCGGCCATGTAATGAAGATGATGATTCATCCGTGAAATGCAAGTTTTCAGGGCTGGTATTTACTTCTATTCTTTAGTCGCGACCTCTCTAAAACGTATTGTTTCACCGTCTTGAAATGTGACGGTCCCTCCTTCCGGGGTTTCAACCACTTTGGCCTGTTTGAGCCTGTTGGCCATAAGAGCCCTATAATCACTGGACGAGCTGTCCTTGGTGAGTCTTTTTGGAGAGACGTTCCCATTGGGATAAGCTATGTTGAAGTGGCCATCACAACTAACCTTTGTGATCTTTCCCCATCCTGATCTGGATAATTCTCCACTGCATCCGTTCAAGACAAGAAAACAAGACAAAAGGGCAACAAAGAAAAATATATTCTGTAATGTTTTCAATTTAAAAGAAAATCTCTGGGTATTTTTTGAAAGGTTTCTTAAGCTTAAGCCTTCTGGTCAGACAAGGAAAACTTATAACACTTTGGAATCAGAGAGTCAATGGAGAGCTTTGATCCTAGCGCGGATTGCCTGTTTATTGGTGTCGTTTTAATTTCGCTTGACTTTCGTATTATATTCGTATTAACTTGGCGCCAATAAAAGAACTGGGGCCTTATAAACGGTGTTAATTATGAGAAGATCAAAACCCACCCTTACTAAACGGCAGAAACAGGTTTATGATTTCATCCTGAATTTTGTCGATGATAATGGGCACGCGCCCTCCTATTCAGAGATCGCCCAAGGTCTTGGACTCTCAGCCCAGTCCACAATTCACGGTCATGTGAAAAATCTGGTTAAAAAAGGTTACATAACTTCAAAATGGAACGCAAACAGGTCTATTGACTTTGCCGGAGAATCAGTGGATAGGGACAAATTGTCAGCTCTGCCGATGGTGGGAAGGATAGCCGCTGGTATACCCATAGAAGCCATAGAACAAAATGAGAGGATAAATGTGCCTGCTGAACTGGTGGGTAATGGTGAAAATTTCATATTAGAAGTAAAGGGCGACTCAATGGAAGAGGATCATGTGCAAGATGGAGACA
>CAZFJT010000120.1:2206-7966 GCA_964519135.1 uncultured Syntrophales bacterium
ATGGAGACATGATCATAGTTGAGAAGAATAATTCGCCCAAAAACGGGGATATGGTAGTGGCGCTGATTAAAGGTTCGGACGCGACATTGAAAAGATACAGAAGAAAAGGGGCCAAGATTGTTCTGGAGCCCGCGAACCCTCTTTATAAGCCAATAGAAGTTGATGAAGAGGATCTTACCATCCAGGGAGTGGTGATCGGATTGTTGAGAAAATATTAGGATATTAATCAAATACCACCACCAAATTCCACTGGGAGCGTGTAATTATGGATTCCTCAGTTCAAAAAAGCCTTGGCCCTTTAGAATGTAATGCGGATTATAAAGAATCAGAGAATACTAGAGCTTATCATGAATCAATGATACTCCATGTGGACGCGGACGCTTTTTTTGCCTCTGTTGAACAGGCCCTTGATCCATCCCTAAAGGGACGAAAGGTGATAGTGGGCGGGACTAATAGGGGAGTAGTGAGCGCAGCGTCATATGAAGCCCGCAAGTTTGGCGTGCGTTCAGCAATGCCTGTGGCCCAGGCCAGAAGGTTATGTCCGGACGCGGTATTCCTCAGCCCTAATTTCAAAGCCTATAAAGAATATTCCAACACGTTGTTCGATATCATAGATAAATATTCACCTCTGGTGGAGCGCACAAGTGTGGATGAAGGCTATGTGGATCTGGGCGGAACATTGAAGCTTCACAGGGCGCCTCCATGGGAAATCGCCCACAGGATCCTCTGCGAAATCAGGGAGAGCCTTGATATAAATTGCTCAGGAGGTTTGGCTTGTTCCAGGACCTTTGCAAAGATGGCCACAAATTTGGCAAAACCTAATGGGTTAATATATTTATCCGCTGATAATATTATGAAAATAATGGGCAATATGCCTGCGGCCGCCATACCGGGAATTGGAAGGAAGGCCGAGGAGAAGCTCAGGAGAAACGGAATCTTGACAGTCCGGGATCTGACAATGGCCGACCCTGAGATTCTGAAGAACCTTTTGGGGGCATGGGCTGAAAAGCTTGTTGAAAAGATATCCTGCGTAAAAAAGGAGCGTTTGAGTACAAGAGAAAAAACATCTCAGAAGTCCTACTCCAAAGACAGGACACTTGCTGAGGACACATACGATTATGAGATGGTAAAAGGTATTGCCGGAAGATTACTGGAGGGTCTGGCGCAAAAGCTTAGATCTCATCAAAGGGCCGCGGCCACTATTACATTGAAAATAAAATACAAGGATTTCTCAAGAGTATCCAAATCCATCACACTCAAACAGGCCACCAATATAAACACTGATCTTCTGGATTGCTTGGAGAGACTATTTCCAAGAACCATAACCAAAGGGCTGGCCATAAGGCAGGTGGGTGTCTCATTATCAGGAGTTAAGAGCCCAATGATTCAAATGAACCTCTTTGACATGGATAAAGAAAAAATGATGAACAGGGACATACTGGCTGATGTGATAAGGGACAAATATGGATTTGACGCGATAATGACAAGGTAGAGCGGGACTAAGGCAAAACAGGAGACGCACTATAACTATAGGGCGCCTCCCATGTATGTATTCTACGGTCTTAATAAAATAAACGCTATTCCGACTGCTCTTCCTCTGAAGCTTGGGCTTCTTCGCCCTCAGCGGCTTCGCCTTCTTCACCCTCTTCGCCTTCCTCAGGCTCTTCCTCTTCAATCCTTAAGGGGCTAAGGACCGTCGCTATCGATATTGATTCGTCGGCAAGCAGGGTTACCCCCTCAGGTAATTCAAGGTCTGAAACATGTAAGGTATCTGCAATATCAAGATTACTCACATCAGCCACAAGGCTGTCCGGCACCTGTCTGGGAAGACAGCTTACAAGGACCTCCCTCACTCCGGTTTGCAAAACACCGCCCTGCTCGACTCCAACCGGCTTTCCTGTAAGCTCCACAGCCACTGTTACCTGGATTTCTTGATCCATGAATATCTCATAGAAGTCCAAGTGAATTATCGCTGCGTCCAATGGGCGTATATGTTTGTCCTTCAAGATCGCCATCTTGTTGACGGAATCGCCGTCAGTTTCTATCAGCATGTCAAACAATGCGTTGGAGCCACCCTTTTCAATGGATTTACGGAATTCCCTTGCGTTTACGGTAATGGCCAAAGGCGACATTTTTGATCCGTAAAAAATGGCCGGAACATTACCCTCAGCCCTAAGTCTCCTTGCAGGGCCCTTGCCTCTAAGTTCTCTCATTTTTGCGTTTAATGCGACAGTGCTCATATTCTCCTCCAACCGGCCATTGGAAATCAGCCCACAGGCCCTATCCCAACAGTCCGCGGTTAAACACCTATTCTATAAAAATAATTCAGACACCGACACTTCTCTGTGGATCCTGCTGATCGCCTCGCCCAGGAGTGGCGCCACTGAAATGATTTCCAGTTTGTCGCACACTCTGGATTTTTCTTCTGTGGGTATGGTGTCGGTTAAATATACCTTCTCTATTGGTGATGCGCTCAAGCGTTCCACAGCTTTGCCTGATAGGACCGCGTGGGTCGCGCAAGCGAATATTTTTCTCGCGCCGCTTTTCATGAGCGCTTCTGAGCCACTTACCAATGTGCCGGCGGTATCGATCATATCATCCAGTAATAAGGTGTCCTTACCTTTAACATCACCTATTACGTGCATCACTTCCGACTCATTGGGTCTTGGCCTGCGTTTGTCTATAATGGCCAAATTTGCGCCTATATTTTTCGCAAAGGCCCTGGCCCTTTCAACTCCACCAGCGTCAGGGGAAACTATGACCAGATCCTCGGCCGCGTGCCTTGCCCGAACCGTATCCGACAGGACCAAAGACGCGTACAAATTGTCCACAGGAATATCAAAGAAGCCCTGGATTTGGCCTGCGTGAAGGTCTATGGTAAGCACCCGGTCCGCTCCGGCTGTTGTAATTATATCAGCCACAAGTTTGGCTGTGATCGGGGCCCTGGAGGCCACTTTCCTGTCCTGTCTGGCGTAACCGTAATAGGGAAGAACCGCAGTGACTCTGCCTGCGGATGCCCTTTTCAACGCGTCAATCATCACCAACATCTCAATGATGCTGTCATTGACCGGGCAGCAGGTGGATTGAATTACGAAAACATCCATCCCTCGAACATTTTCCCTGAATTCAACCTGAATCTCTCCATCGCTGAAACTGGTGACAACCGCTTCACCAAGAGGAATTCCCATATAATGGGTAATCGCGGCGGCCAAGTCAGGGTTTGAATTGCCGGTGAATATTTTCACTCCTACTCTCATAGGCGCCTCTTTCCAATGAGATTGGATACAGTAAAAAGAGTAAACATAGCTTTAATATAAAACCATGTCAATGAAATTAACGCGAACCGCCCATCGCGATTTCCTTGAGACCTCTTGCTTCTAGGGCTTGATTGTACCCGGAAATCACATCACGCTGGGATAGTATGCCCACCAATCGGGCTGATCCCTCTGAAGTGGAGATCACAGGGAGCCTCTCTATTGAATTGCTGTTAATCAGTTCCAACGCTGTGGCCAGATTATCGTCCACACTAACGGATATCGCGGGAATAGTTGCTATATCTTTGGCAATAACCACGTCCAGGAGATCCTCTTCAAATACTATCTGTCTGAAATCCTTCAGGGAGAGCATACCCACCAACTCCCCTTTATCGTCTGTAACAGGAAATGAAGTGTGTTGGCTGTAAGGTAACACAGTGATGAGTTGCCGTAACGGCGCGCTTTCAAACACAGTTTCGGGTTTTGGGGTCATGAAATCCTTGACCAGCATGTTCTTGAGCAAATTCACATCCCTGCCAGCCTGGATATCTATACCTCTTCTCAAGAGTTTGAGAGTGTAAATGGATTCCTTTTTTATCAATCCGGCCACAACTGTGGCTATTACGCATGAAATCATCAATGGTGGGATGATCATGTAGTCCTGGGTTAATTCAAAGAGTATCAGAAAAGCTTGAATAGGCGCATGTGTGGTTCCCGCGACCACGGCGCCCATTCCAACCAACGCATAAGCGCCGCTCGTGGCCGTGATCCCTGGAAACAGCCAATGCACAAGATGTCCAAATGCGCCACCAGCCATTGCGCCCATAAAAAGCGATGGAGCAAAAATTCCTCCAGAGCCGCCGGAGCCTATTGTGATGGAAGTGGCTACTATTTTTAGGACAGCCAAAAACGCGAGAGTTTGCCACGCCTCGGTATTCAGAAGGGCTGTGTCTATGCTGTCGTATCCGACACCCATTATATGAGGGGCTTTAATGGCTATTAAGCCTATTATGATTCCCCCTATAGAGGCCTTCAGGTATTCGGGAAATTTCCAATCATCCCAGAGATCCTCCATCTTATACAGGCTTGTTATAAAGCATACAGCGACAATACCGGCCAAAACGCCCAATATGCAGTAGAAGATCAACTCCCAGGGGGACTCCAGCGCATAATTGGGCACCTGGAAGGCGGGGTAGTCGCCGGCAATGGATCTTGAAACAACTGTGGCGATCACTGAAGAGAGGATAATCGGAGTGAATGTCTTGATCTGGAAATCTGAAACGATTATTTCAAGGGCGAATATGGCGCCTGCAATGGGCGCGTTGAATGTCGCGGCAATGCCAGCCGCTGCCCCGCAGCCCACAAGGACACGCATTTGATCATCAGTTAACTTGAGAACCTGCCCAATCGCGGATCCCATTGCGCTACCAATTTGCACTATTGGGCCCTCTCTGCCCACCGACCCCCCTGAGCCTATGCATATGGCTGACGCGAAACTCTTTATCAGGACTACCCTTTTTCTAATTATGCCCCGGTCCATTACCACCGCGTTCATCACCTCGGGCACACCATGGCCCTTTGCTTCAGGGGCGAGGAAATAAACCATTGGGCCTACTATCGCTCCCCCTATAACAGGACCGATGAGCACTCTCCACCATGGAAGCTCAGCCGCAGTCTTTGCCAGATCACCCGCGGACCCATAGATAAGATATTGAAAGATTCCTATTAATTCACGAAAACCTACAGCCGCGAAGCCTCCAAAAAGACCCACCAGCATTCCTAAGGCTGGAAGGATAAGGTGCTTATATTGCTGTAGTTGATTTTGTTTTATGATATTTTGATCAGCGCCCATGGGAATGATAAAGACGATTAACCGGCCTTTGATCGACTCCTTTTGATTAGTATGATAACCCCTTATTAAAAAACACACCGCGTCCGATTGCAATGAAAAATACAAAAGAAGTTTCCCCATTTTCACTTATCAAAAGCTACAACCCCCCAATCCAACTATTGATAACTTAATTGACGCTTAATTTTTAAAGAATGTAATGCGTAGAGGGCAACCCATTGAATGGAGAGCCGCATGGGAAAAATCCGAACGTACGGACTGGAGAGGGGGGAGTGGCCGGGTAACCGGCTAGCCCTACCCCCCATTGCCACACTGTCCTAATAGCTCTTCGAGAGACCTCTGAACGTATTACTCCCTTCGAAGATTCCTGAGTCTATCATTTTTCCCAAATTGGATCTGGTTCATAGCCGCGACGCCGCAATTCCTCCAGAATCAGTTCATCTACGACGTGTCGTAGGTGGCGATATGCTGAAACGTCACCGAAACGGAGAGATTCACGAATGTCATCGTAGTTTGTACGCTCGTGGCGTAGATAATTAAGGAGATTATGGTGTGCTTTACAATTCCTTCGGTTATTAAGCAGTTCGTCGGGGAAATCGTACAATTCGATGATCTCTTGCGTTCCGCATAATGAAATGCTTTGGGTTAGGCATATCC
>CAZFJT010000121.1:0-532 GCA_964519135.1 uncultured Syntrophales bacterium
GTTGGAGTTGCTTGTGGGTAATCCAAGCTTCAGGCCAACCATAAAGGCGCCGCCCATTATTCCCTTGTTGGGCGCAATAGGTTGCTATGGCGCCATGCTGTTAATTAACCCCTGGGCCACATTGGTGGCTATTGTGATCAGCTACGGGGTTTTTCTCATTTTGCAGAGACGAGAGTTAGAGCAGAGATGGGGCGATCTAAGACAAGGAATATGGCTTGAGCTCGCGCAATTTGTTCTGACCAAGATTAACTCTTTCCCATCAGGGTTGAAGAATTGGAGGCCCAACATAGTTGTGTTTTCAGGATTCACATCCAAGTATCAACATCTTCTGCAGATGGGGGACTGGTTTAGCAAAGGTAGAGGGATAGTGACCTTTTACCACCTTATCATAGGGGATTTCACAAAAATGCCCTCAGGAAAACTTAGGAACTCCGCGCAGAAGAGATTACTTGAAGATATGAAAAATTTGGAATGTGACTGCTTTGTTGAATCCAGTATTGTAAGGGAGTTCAATGAGGGAGCGCTTCAGGCC
>CAZFJT010000121.1:542-7894 GCA_964519135.1 uncultured Syntrophales bacterium
GCTCACGGGATCTCGGGCCTGGCGCCTAATACGGCCATGATGGCCCTGGAAACAGAGACCCACAAATTAAGGGAACAAATCAAACTCATTGACAATATAGTCATACTAGGGAAATCGGTCGCCCTATTGCATGTTGGACAAGATCAAGGCTTCAAGGGCAGAAAGAGAATAGATGTCTGGTGGACAAAATCCGTCAAGGAAAGGGAAATGATCCTCCTGATGGCCCATATATTAAAGAGGTCTTCAGATTGGCGTGATGCGACCATACGGGTTTTAAGGATAGTGAAGGACAGGAAATCAGCGCAACAGGCTTCAAAGGGTCTTCAAAATTGGATCTCTGATGTGAGAGTGGAGGCGCGTCCTCATATTATAGTCGGACATGGCACGGCTGAACTTTTTTCCAGAGAATTCAAAGAGGAAAGTAAATCCTCTGATCTTGTGATAATGGCATTGGAATTTAGAGACGGACAAACCATTGATGCTCGACAATCCTATATCTCAAAGCTTGTCCGGTGGATCAACGCCCCATTGCTATTGGTAGGGAGCGGTGAGGATAAGGGTCTGCTGACAGGTGAAAGAAAGGAGCGGGATGTAAGCTGATATAATCTATTGGCCTCTTAAACCAATAAATCGTACCGGACGCGAAAAGAATATCGCCTTGTTGTTATTTCGCGAATTCCCTCACTGGTTTAATAAGCTTAAACTGTGGGAGTGTAATGAATCGGAAAAAAATATTTATGCAATCATTATAAAAGGAGCGTAATACTTTGAAAGCTGTTATTAAAACAAATAAAGGACCCATTAACATCAAGCTGTTTGACGATCTGGCGCCAATGACTGTGGCGAATTTCGTGAACCTCGCGCAAAGGGGTTTTTACAATGGGCTCAAGTTTCATAGAGTAATAGATGATTTCATGATCCAGGGCGGATGCCCTAATGGTGATGGTCGTGGCGGACCAGGTTATCGCTTTGAAGACGAATTTGCGCCCCAGCTCAAGCACGATAAGCCCGGAATGCTCTCCATGGCCAACGCAGGCCCAAACACAAATGGCAGTCAATTCTTCATTACACATGGTCCAACAGATTGGCTTGACGGAAAGCACGCGATATTCGGAGAGGTGGAAAGTCAGTCGGACCAGGACGTTGTAAATAGCGTCAAAATTGGGGACAAAATTGAAAGCATTGAAATAACCGACGATACCAAGCCACTTTTGGACTCGGTCAAGGAAAAGGTTGCGGAATGGAACCGCGCGCTTGATTCACAGAGATAATTTACCAAAAAGGCGCCCTGCCGACATAAACCAATGGAAACAGGACGCCTTTGAATAAATGGCCGAAGAGTGATCATAGTGAGTAGGGCAGTCCGGCGGGACTATCTGGTTGAGGGACGATCCATCCTCGGCTCTTAATTACGATGTAATCAATGTCTTTTTTATGATGATAAGTTTACATACTCGCACCATACGGAGCCTGCATTTTGGAGCTTTTCTTTTTGAACTGATATTCTTCCTTATCCCAGTTTGAGCCAATAATTCCAGGCAAGGCCCAATAAAATTCCAGCCAACTCCAATACTTCGGTCGGCGGAACATGGCGCCTTTATTTAAAAACTCGTTTTAATAAAATTGGTTGTCCAATCCGAATCTCCGATTCATCACCTGAGTCATAGCTCCTTTATGTATTACCTTGCAATAAGGCTGCCATAACAACACAATTTTTACTCGCGCATCCGACCACAGTGAAAATAATAGCAAATTTTTTTTAAACAACAAACACTGAATGGTCGACCAATCAATGCAATTGCAAGTTGCGCCTATCGACAAGCGCAATAGTTGCAAAATGCGACGGCCTCAATGTTTGAAAAGTTATTTTTCCACAATGTCAGATTTTTGGCAAGACTGATTATAAAAAAGACCAAACACATATTCTCTTATAATTAAGCTTTTTATGGGTCCCACAGTAATAGAGTTGATTCGCCGGTTACCTTGTGTAATCCATTTCCCTAAATAAGGTCCTCAATATTTTGCAAAAGACTAGTGTTTGGCCTATTAGTGGTTTCAATCAATTCATTGGTCTGACGTTGCTATTGGAAATTACTGCGTCCAGGGCCCTGCTAACCTCCACCACATCATAGGGTTTAGGTATAACACCTTTAAACCCGCATTCATAAAAATTTGCCATAATCGGATCATCCGAATATCCACTTGAGACTATTGCCTTGACTTGGGGATCGATCTCCATAAGCTTCTTTATGGTCATTCCGCCTCCCATTCCCCCAGGCACGGTCAGGTCCAGTATAACTGCGTCAAATGGATCACATGATTCCTGGGCCCTTCTGTACATTTCCAAACATTCATATCCATCCTTGGCCACTTGCACTGAATAGCCGAGCATGTTCAGCATATCGCCGGCAAGATCTCTTATGGCCTCTTCATCATCCATAAGCAAAACTCTCCCCTTGCCGGTCAAAACACGACCTTCGGTTTTTTCGGTAACTTTTACCTCCTCTTCAGAAGCAGGCAAAAAAAGATGAAATGTTGTTCCAACTCCCTGTTTTGATTCAACAGTGATCGCGCCCCCATGATTATTCAGGATCACAAAAGCGGTCGCGAGCCCGAGTCCGCTGCCTTTTGGTTTTGTGGTGAAATAAAGATCAAATATTTTATTCAGATTTTCTTCCGGTATCCCCGGCCCATGGTCCCTTATTCCTATACGCACATATTTTCCAGGCGTCAGTCCGGATGGGTCCCCCTGAGAAACAACTTTGTTTTTAGCCTCGATTTCGATGGTTCCACCTTCAGTCATCGCTTGCTGTGCGTTTAGAACAATGTTGCTAATTACCTGGCCTATTTGCCCTTCATCCACGATAATGGGCCATGTGCGCTGATTCACGTTTATTTCCAGCCCAACATTTGATCCACGCAAAGGTAAATTTGAAGCGTCTTTTATCAAATCATAAACACTAGCGGTCGTCTTTATGGGCTGGCCGCCTTTTGCAAAGGCAAGCAATTGTTGGGTTAGTCCCTTGGCCTTCAAACAAGCCTTCTCAGCTTCAGCAAGTCTTTTTAGGGCCTTTTGGTCGTTATGGATGTTCAACTTCGTAACCGACACATTGCCGAGCACCGCAGTAAGCAAGTTGTTGAAATCATGGGCTATCCCTCCTGCCAAAGCGCCTATGGACTCCAACTTCTCCACTTTTATAAGGTCCTCTTCCCTTCTCTTTCTTTCAGATATATCCTCCAGAATACCGTCCAATCTTACCAACTTACCGTAATTATTAAATATCGGTCTTGCTCGTATGGATGTCCATATTATTGAGCGATCTTTTCTATATTGTTGAATCTCCATCCTCGGTATTTCATCGCTGGTCTCAAGTAGTCTCACGAATTCTTTTCTCATCTGGGGATCCACGTAAACTTCATCTCCAATATTGGATATTGACTCAATAAGCTCCTCAGGAGAGTCGTACCCGAATATCCGCGCCATAGCGGGATTGGCGCTAATGAATTTGCCGTCAGGAGTGCTTTGGAAAATCCCCTCCACTGCATTCTCAAAAATGCTTCTGTACTTTTCCTCCGCAAAAATGAGATCTTGTTCAGCTCTCTCCCTATCGGCGATTTCCTGCTTTAACTGCCTGTTGGCCTCTGATAGCTCCGCGGTTCTTTCGTTAACCCGTTTTTCCAGCAATTCCCTTGCGGATTCCAACGCGGCCTCGGTTATCTTTCTCTCTGTAATGTCCCTTACAATGACAATTGAGGACCAGGATTCATCTATTTTAATCACTGATACTGAAAGTTCGATCGGCGTTGGCTGTCCATCAGACTTGTATGCCTCGAACTCGGCCATATGGCCTGCGAAATATTCCCGCCCCTCATTACCGTGAGCTTTTGTACCATTTTCACGCCTGTGGGAGCTGATTATATTAAGCCTCTCCTGAATAAATTCAGCGGCTGAATCACCAAACACCTCCTTACAATTCCTGCCTGTGAGATCTTCACTCAGGGCGAATATCTTTAAAAGCGCCTGGTTGTATCTTGTAATGTTACCTTGGGAGTCAATCACAACAAGCCCTTCCGCGAGATTCTCGATTATCGTGGACAGGTACACCAAGGTGTCCTGCAACTCCCGGGTGGCGTCCTGTATGGATTTTTCCAATCCTGTTATCAGATTCTTGGTTTCCCTGGCCATGTTATTCATGGTTCTTGCCAGCAAACCTATTTCGTCGTCCGCCTTTATGTCCACCACCGCGTCAAAATCCCTTGCGGCCAATCTGTTCGCGTATTGTGTAAGGGCCTGCAATGGTCTGGATATGTTGTCTATAAACAGGTAGGCGATAACTACGGCCAATAAAAAGAACACAAAAGTTATAGCGTGCTGCCTGACCATTGCCTTGCCAATATAGGCCTTTACTTCATCCAGATCCATCCCCACGTGCACATATCCCGCGACACCCGAAAGAAGTGGAGATGAGACATCCAAAAAGGCCCCGCTGCCTGGAAGATCAATGTTGGTAACAACAACCTTGTCCTGCTGGGCCGGTCTATTCTTGATTAATACTTTTATTTTCTCAGGGATCTTGGGCGCGAAGGTGTGGGATATTATCTCTCCGTCTTCGTACGCTACCAAAACATAAGCCACGCCTCCTATCTCGCTGTATTCATCCACAATGCTTTGAATGGTGGCCGCGTCCCTGTTTAAAAAGATCTCAAGGCTGGAGGACGCTATATTGTTTGAGATAGCTATGGCCTTGCTCTTATATTCCTCTATGAACCTTTGATAGGACATCCATGCTGAATATAATGACACCAGACTTGCAACCGCGCCGAACATAAATATCATCATCAAGAGTGTCTTTTTGAACATCTTGGACATTACTTGATCTCCCATTGGGTCAAATCAGGTATCTGTACAAAACAGCCGTCCTTAACTGTGGTTAAATAAACAGAATCAAGCCCCTGATGGTTCTTCTTCCCAAAGCTCACATTCACGTCGATACCAAGATCAAAGGAATTCATATGTTCCACAACAGCTTGTATATTATGACGCCTTGGAAACGGTCCAAGTCTTCTCAATATTTCCACCATTAACTTTGCGTTCAGGAAGCCTTCCAAACTCACCGGCGAGAATTTATGGGGAACATAACCCTTGTCCATAAGTCTTTTTGGTGGCGCCTGCGCGTATTTGGGCAATAATTGTCTGTACTGATCCACTGCAGGAAGGTTAGTGTCATAAAAACTGGGAACCACCTGGGAATTAATGAGGTTTTGCGTATAATCCTCTCCGGATTCTTTCCCAGCGGCTATAAGTAACTTCAGTTGACGCTCGCTGTCAACAAACGACACATTTGCAATGGGAACATCAAGACCGGATTCCCTGGAGTCTCTGATAAAGGCTGCGCAGGCTGCGTAAGCGCCTATGGATATTATTGCGTCAGGATTAGTTTCCTTTATTATGCTCACCTGTTCAGACATATCGTCATTAAAAGACGCTCCCCTGTAATAGGTGGCTTCACCGACCATCTTGAGGCCGAATCGACTCAAGCTGTTCCTGACAGCTTCCCAACCACTCCTGCCATACGCGTCTATTTGGTAAAACACCGCGATCCTTTTGCGACCCACTGATACCAGATTATCTATCAGAACCGCTATTTCTTGGCTGTAGGACGCCCGGAGATTGAAGACATATCTATCATAGGGATATTCCCTCTGGGGATTGGCGCCTGTAAATGGAAAGAAAAGAAATATATTCGAGCGTTGATTGTATTTCTTTAAAAGTGGAAGGATCCTTGTAACAGTGGGAGTCCCCACATAATTCATTAACAGGAATACCTCGTCTTGTTCTACTAGCTTGATAGTGTTTCTGATTGTTGGCTCAGGATTGTATCCGTCATCGTAACAGATCAGTTTAAGCTTTCTGCCGTAAACACCGCCCTCCTCATTAATGAAGTTGAAATACGCGACGCTGCCTCTGTACAGTTCTATTCCCAGTCCTCTGGTCGGACCGCTGAAAGCCGCGGACATACCTAATTTTATATCATTTGCCATGGTCGGCTTTGGTCCTGCGCCAATGGCTATCAATAGCAAATATATTATAACGCTGAGTTTGACGGGGTCTTTATAAAACATTGGAAGAAATTTTCCTGATTTATATCTGGCTATATTTTAATATGATTAATGTTATCACACAAAGATCATTACGTGTAATGCCAACAAATTTTCTCGTCATTTTGATTGCCCCCCACAAGCTATTAATACAAATTCGCTTATGAAGACTAAATATATATGGGGTTGACCAGCTTCCGATGAGCGAAGTTTCCTGAGCCTGCGAATTGAAACCAGCTAATCGGAACGCCGGTCAGCCTGACTTCAATATTAATTGTCTGAATGCCCAACTGTACAAGAATCCGGATTCAAATAACATATTGCTTTAGAAACTCATCCACTTTTTCTGATATGAGATTCTCAGAGCCAACATGAAAATGATCCACGCCCTCTAATAGGACAGTTCTCTTAGGTTCCGAAATTTCATGGGCCATTGTTTTAAAAGCTCCCAGAGAGCAAACAAAATCCCTGTCGCCTGATATGAGTAGTTTTGGTCGTTTTTCAGTTTTCAGGAAGTTGAAATCGTACATATCCAGGGGCGGTGATATACCAACCAGGGCCTTGGGTCTGGGGTCTTCAACAACCGCGTTCATGGAAACCCAGCATCCAAAAGAATAACCTGAGACAATCAAAGCGTCCTTGTTCACAAAATCCAGGGTTTCCAAATAGTCCAGTGCGGCCGCCACATCTTTGCGTTCCCCTTTGCCTTCATCATATGTTCCCTCGCTTTGGCCGGCGCCCCTGAAATTGAACCTTAGACAGGCAAAACCATTGTTCAATAAGGTGTTCTTGATCGCTTTGACCACATTGTTGAACATATTTCCACCATACAGGGGATGGGGATGGCACACCAAACCCCCGGGAAACTGGGGCGCCCCGGAATCAGGATATTCCAAAATGCCTTGCAGTTCAATGTCATCACATTTAAAGGCTATTTCTTGTCTCGGCAAATTTAAACCTCCTGTGCAGCAAATGTTCATAAAAACATATAAATTACTAGAAAAATAGAAGAGATGATAGGTTATTGTCAATGGACAACGTAATCCCTCAGTTGTTTGCGGCAGGGAGGAGAGAATCTGGGAATGGAAGTAGCGTGAGCCGAACCGGGCGGCGGGAGTCCGATGAGCGAAGTTTGTTGAGATTGCACTAGTAATTCTCGAAATAAAACACGGAATGAAATGAAATTTCATTCCGGTCCGCCATGGTCGGACGCTCGATGGGGAGGTCCAGGAGGGGAGATGGTCTCCCCTCCT
>CAZFJT010000122.1:0-7846 GCA_964519135.1 uncultured Syntrophales bacterium
GCTGATCCTGATATGTGGGGCCTGGTGGGATTATTGCACGATATTGATTATGACCAGACAAAGGACAAAATGGATCAACACACCATGGAAACAGCGCGTATTTTGGCTGAACAGGGAGTGAATCCTGAGATCATAGAGGCGATCAAGTATCATAACGCGGAAAATCTTGGGCTGGAAAGGTCCGCGCCCATCCACTTCGCGCTTACCGCGGCTGAGACCATAACAGGCATGATAGTAGCGGCCGCGCTGGTGAATCCTGATAAAAAAATATCCAGCGTTAAGGTGAAATCCATAAAAAAGCGCATGAAAGCAAAGGAATTTGCACGCGCGGTCAATAGGGATCATATACGACTATGTGAACAGATAGATATACCTCTGGATGAGTTCATTGCCATAAGTCTGGAATCTATGAGCAATATATCCGACGACCTGGGTCTCTAGGATTAACCGGGCAATAAAGGGCTCACCGGAATTTAACAGTTCACTTATCATCGCTTAAGATTACGGGAGGAATCTAATCTCATTCCAAAAAGGAGATATAAATAATCTTGAGCGAAAATATATTGGAACCACAGGCCCTGGCGCCGGATGATTTCAAGCTTAAGCTATGGACAACAGCTCTGAAGTCAATGAAGCACGCGCCTGCGTCATCCCATTTTAATAAGGCCTTGGCAAGGATGATGTTCAAAGTCAACGCGGTCTCTATAATCAATGACCATTTGTGGGATGAAACAACACTGGCGCTGAAAAAGGCGTTGAAGAAATACGTAAAGGACGGCTTTAGGGTACTGGATCTTGGAACAGGGCATATAGGAGTTTTATCGATCTATCTGGCAAAGACCAGGAAAGTGGACATTGTCGCGGTGGATGTTAACGAGCAATTCGTAAATAACGCCATATGTGTGGCAGCCGCGAGCAGGGCCAACAGGATATGTTTTAGCGCCAGTGATTGGTGGTCAAGTGTGGAAGGAAATTTTGACGTTATATTCTGTAATGTGCCGTACATCCCCACAGAGATAGGACTGAAAAGAAAACATGAAACTCCCCAGTCTGAAGTATGGGATGGGGGAGTGGATGGAATGCGTCACATGCGAACGGTCATAAACGCGGCGGGCAGGTACATGAAGGCTCATGGCAGGCTCCTGCTGGGCGTGAATACCTTGTACGTTCCCATTAAGAAGTGTTCTGATTTATTCCTGGAAACAGATGATCTTGCCCTTGAAAATATAGTGAAAACTCCGTTGTCCCCAAGTAGAGTGTTTGTGGCCGAGAGAAAATAGGGGACAATGGAGCGTGAATGGATTCTATGACCGCTAAAATATCCGAGGACCTACCCAGGTCGTCTCATTCAGGGTAAACCCAGGTCTGAACTCCATTATAATCGAATTCCATGGGCAAGACCCTTCCACCTGAGTCCACTATCGCGTCTTTCACAAAGGCTTTGAGCCCAGGCTCAGTCATTGTGATCATGCAGCCGCCTCCACCCGCGCCGCATATCTTGCTCGCCCATGCGCCTGCTTCCTTTGCCGCGTCCATGATTCTCTCAACCTGGTCTGTGGAGATTCCGTGAGCTAATGTCTTGCGGATTTTCCATTCCTGGTCCAAAAGTTCAGCCACTTCTTTCCAGTCCCCTCTTATGAGAGCGTCTTTCATTGTTACGGCAATATCTCTGATATTCAAGAGCTTTTCCCTGACGGATCCCTGATTGTCTATAAAGGCCTTGGTGATTTCCCAGTTGTTCATTCCGGAAAACCTGGACTCACCAGTGTGGGAAAGGACTATATGGTCTTCAAGGTCCTCGGGATTTTTGTCACCCGCGAGTTCCAGCCTTGAATATCCACCTATGTGAAAATCTATGAGCGATACTCCCCCTGATACGGCCGCAATATAGTCCTGTTTTCCAGTGGGGGTGGTAATGGAGGCTGTCTCAATTTCGCACGCGAGCTCAACCATCTCGGACTCGGTGGGATCTTCGCCCCTCAAGAGGCTAAGGCCTTTTACCAGCGCGACCGTCAAAGCGCTTGACGCGCCGAGTCCGGACCCCTTGGGAGATCTGTTTTCAGTCCTGAGCTCTATTGGGGAAGGGGGGGGCAATGTATGAAAAGCCCTGGAGATAAGCCCCAAAGGTCCATGGAACAGCAGGGTCTCAGGATCATCAAATTCTATGGTTTCCTTGAGATCCAATGATTCTATCCTATTAGAACCATTTTGTGCGGTCATGATATTAACCACACTGTAGATACCAAGACCCGCGTTTATGGTAAATCCACCTTCCATGAACAAATAGAGCGGATATATGTCTGTTGTCCCCCCTGCCAGATCTATCCTGTTTGGGGCCTGGACCTTGATGTTCATATTTTAATACCCTAGTTCCTGGCCTATTATTACAACGGTTAGATCGGTCATCATGGGTTTCCTGTGAATGATGCTCGTAATCCTGCAAATACGCTCAGGTGAGTCGCAATCTTCACAGTTTCCTGTTTTCACACAGGGAGTTTTCCTAGAGAGGCTGATCGCCCTTACCGGCCCGGCAACACTTTCTATCCTGTCGATCGCGCCATCCAGATGGGGTGTGATCTTATTTATTCCTACGACAATTATTACTTTTTTGGGACCAAAGGTCATGGAGTTGATTCTGTTACCCGCGCCGTCTCTGTTCACGATCTCTCCGGTCTGGGTGATGGCGTTGGCGCTTGAAAGAAACAGGTCTGCAGTCATCTGATTTTTTCTGCATTCCAATTCTTCAGGGGTTCCGATCTTGTGCTTCCAATGGTCGAATAAGGTTTTTCCTTCGGCCTCCAGAGCATCCACAACACCAGTGGCCCTGACCGTATGAGTGCCGGCGACACCAACGGTTTTAAGTGGTTTGGCTTCAGTCAAAATGTAATCCGCGGCCTCTTTGGGGGTATCAAAGTATTTTGCGCCAAAGCCGTGTTTCTCCAAAGACTTAATAGTGTTATCAACTATGATTTTTTGGTGGGTTTTCAGGAATTCATCCATATTGTTCCTCCGTGGACTTCCATGGGATTGTCGGGTGTCAAAGTCTTTCCCATTGATCTAAAGCAATTTCAATGGGATTTTAAGTCTACTATTATTAAAATTAAGCGCAACCACATAAACCGGAGTGGTCAATTTATATCCTGTGAGCGCGCTTCCTGGTCATGCTTCAAAGGGCACCAATCAGTGGGCTGGGTTCCCTTTATAAAGGGCGTTTTGATAACGTTTACGCAAAGGGAAGTCGCTCTTAGGCCTGATTCAAGGCATACATTTCTGAACAACAGGTCCTCAGGCGTCGGGTAACTTTTATGGATTGAATATTTGGGCTTTGGTAACGCGGCTTTCAAGACCTTTTCCATAGCCGAGTATTCAACATTAGGAACCGATAGCCTTATGAGCGCCATATTATTACACCAATAGGCCACACCCCAGGCGCCGGTCTGATCACTGGAGACATTGATGGACGGTATTTTCCACAACGCGGCCGGCGACCTAGGGCCCTTTGTTTTCATTGGATAGGGTTTTAGCAATCTGTTGACCAGGTATATCGCGGCTGGGTCTGCGTTGACCAAGAGCCTTTTCTCTTTGTCGCGACCACTTATTCCATCCTTGATGTCTTTCAGGCCTGAAAGCTCCGCGCTTGAGCCAAGACCGGAAAGAAAGGCGTATCTTTCCAGAATAAAGAGAGGTCTTTGGGAGATTATCTCAAAGCCCCCTTGGTCGGAGCGCTCAAAGGGGATTTCAAATAGGTTCAAAGATTTGGCTATGTTGGATCTTCCTAGTTCCAGCGTGAGCTTATTAAGGAATAATTTCCTGTTGTTATAAAAGGCCTGTCTGAAGGTTTGAGCCTTTTCGGACTTTCCGTTAATGAAAAATGGAGAGGCAAGTGAAAATCTGGGAGGCGCGCCATTATCCTTGGTCAATCCTGAAAAGATTATAAAGGGTGAATAAACGCCCGGGTCACCCCCTGATCCAATCCAATCCGCACTTCCAGCATAAGCCTTTATGGCGCCGCTATGGGAGTCGGCCAATATTAGTCGACCTTTAGTTCCGTCCGCCTTTATGGAGTTCAATAATTCAGAGGCCTTTTTCTGTTCAATTGGATCCAGGGTGGTCAGGACATAACCAAGCCGAGACGTTTCTATTTTATCCAACCAATTAATGTCGTTATTTATAATCACATTGTTAAGGAACGCCTTTGCGCTCACTTGGCTGAAATTGGGTTTTCGCATGGATATTGCCGCATTGGAGGCCCGAATATATTCCTGTTCAGTGATCTTGCCCGCGTCTTTCAAGAGTCCCAGTATCATGTTTCTTCTACGCAGCACCCTGGCCGGCCTCTTAAACGGGCTGATCACGTTCGGCGCCTTTATCATGGCCGCCAGTGTCGCGCATTCTTCAGCGTCCAGATCAGAGCACTCCTTTGCGAAATATAAGCGGCAGGCCTCGCCAACCCCTCTAACAGGATACTTTCCAATATGGCCAAAATAAACGCGGTTAAGGTAGCTCTGTAAAATCTCGTCCTTTGAGTAGATCAAGTCCGCTACTATGGCCATCGAGGCCTCTATGATCTTGCGTCGCATCTTTTTTTCAGGGGAGAGCATGGTCATTTTTATCAATTGCTGAGGTATGGTGCTGGCGCCCTGCACATACTCGCCGGCTCTCCAATTGGCCTTTATGGCTCTCATTATAGAGGTGGGATCAATGCCCTTGTGCTCGTAAAATCTCATGTCCTCTGTAAGAACCACCGCCCAAATGAGGGTGGGGTTAATATCACTTAGTTCGAGCCTCCTCATCAGGGAAGGATATTTATTCTCTTTGTCCACTATAGAGATCAATTCCGGCTGTAAATGAAACCAATTGACCTTTTGGTTGGAGCGCAGCATCCGGATCGACTTGATAATGCCGTTCTCAATATCTATACCCACAGGACCGGAAGCTAATCCAACACCCCTGATCACAGAGGGTCTAAGGTTTACCATCAGCTCCTTTCCATTGAAGGTGTATTGGCCGCTGAGGGGTTCCAGGGCATTGCTCTTTTCATAACCGAGCCTTTCGATCCTCTGTATCAGGTCGATTTCGTCTATGCTCTGTCCTGTTTGTGCCTTGAAGTGGGAACAATAAAGATAGGTGGGCCATTTTGTGAGGTTTACCCGGAAATTCCAAATGACCAGCAATGTTATAACAAAAAAGTAAACCAAGAAGAGCGCGGCCGAGAACATGAGAATTCTTAAAAGGAGCGCTCTGACTTTAAAGGATCTTCCGGGCAAGAATCAACACTCCACAGGACAAAACTGGCGGCTTGAATAAGACGGCGAAAAAAACCGTCATTCAGCGACAATTGAATGAGAAGGATTTATATTAACGCGTTAAAAACGCAAACCGCTTAAAAAGATTTAAATGGCTTCAATTTTGGGGAAGGCCTGAAAAAGCCGGTCGCGGTAAATTCACCCCTGTCCTTTAATTTTTACTCATGAGTTGAGTGACGGCTCTGTCCAGTCCATCCAGGGTCAGCTCGAACATTGGGAAAATCTGTTGAATAACTCCTATGGTTCTGGTCATAGGCCAGAGGCGTAAAGGAGTGGGGTTCAACCAAACTGAATGGCTAAAATTGTCCGCCAAAAAGTTCAATCTATCAATGCTCGGTAATCCGCTTCTTTCGTCCACGTAAATGGACCCGTCAGTGGCCATTAGCTCGTAGGGCGCCATGCTGGCGTCACCAACAACAATAAGCCTGGTTTCAGGGTCCCATGCTCCAAAATCATCGACCCTGATCGGCTTATATCTCCTTGGAGGATCTTCCCAAACATAATCGTATATTGTGTTATGGAAGAAGAAAGTCTTGATCTCCTTGAACTGAGACTTTGCGTAATCGAATAGGGTTTGGACCAGATCAACGTAAGGATCCATTGACCATCCTCCGTTGTCTATCATCAAGACCACTTTCAATCTGTCCTTTAATGATCTGTCAAAGATGATTTCAATTTCACCCCCGTTTCTCATGGTCTGCCTTATGGTCTCATCAACGTTCACAGTGTCCCTGGGACCTTCTGGAACCATTCGTCTCAGGCGCTTGAGAGCTTCGCCTATCTGAGCTTGGGTGAGCGGTCCCTCTAATGAGTAATCCTTGTACCTTCGTTCCATTGCCACCTTGACCGCGGACTTTCCCATGGATCGGCCCCCAACGCGCATACCCCCAGGATGATGTCCTGAGTGACCAACAGGGGAGGTTCCCCTGGTTCCTATCCATCTGTTTCCGCCATGATGGGCTTCAGTCTGTTCCTTTAGACGGTCCATGAAGTACTTGAGAAGTTCGTCAGGGGTAAGTTTACTGATCTGATCCTTATCCAGCCCCAATGCGTCGGCAAGCGCGTCCGGGTTTTGAAGCCATTGTTCCAAAAGCTCCCTTGCGGCCGCGTCAATGTCCACTCCTTTAAAATCAGGTAGTTCAGCGCCTTGGAAAAAGTGTGCGAATACGCGATCGTACACATCAAAGTACCTTTCGCTCTTAACCAGAACAGCGCGCGCGGTGGTGTAAAAATCATCCAGACCTTCAACCAGGCCCTCTTGCATGGCCTGATGGAGTTTCAGGAATGAGGTGGGAGTAACCGGGATACCGGACTCCCTTAGTATATAAAAAAAATCTACAAACATGATCTCGCGCCTTCCCTTGTGACTAAAGTTCTCTGATTAGCGCCTGATTCTCCTGGCTTGCGCAACAGCTTGCTGATAATCAGGGCTCTTTTTGAATAGCACCCCTAGATAAGGTATTTTTCCGAGTATAAGGTCCTTGGGTCGAAAGTCGGGATCAGCTCTCAAGGCCCTTATCCAATTAATCAGCTCCCTTGTGGCCGGTTTTTTCTCTATGTTTGGAAATTCCCTGAGTTTGTAGAAGGTATTTACGCAAGCGTCCATTATCTCATGATCGAGTTCAGGAAAGTGGGCGTTTATTATGGATCTCATCATATCAGGCTCTGGAAACGCGATATGGTGGAAGTTGCACCTTCCCAGGAATGGGTCAGACAGGTCCTTCTTGGCGTTGGAAGTGATGATGATAACCGGACGAGTTTTGGCTCGCATTCTCTTATCGATCTCGATTATATCAAATTCCATTTGGTCCAAAACATCGAGCATGTCGTCCTGGAAGTCAGTATCAGCCTTGTCGATTTCATCAATCAGCAGAACGACTTTTATGTCGGATGTAAACGACTGGCCGATTTTTCCCATCTTGATGTAATCTTCTATATTACTAACATCGCGGGTCGAGTCGCCGAACCTGCTGTCATTTAGACGCGTCAACGTGTCGTATTGATAAAGTGTATCAACAAGCTTTAGACTGGATTTTACATTCAGGACCAGTAAAGGCATTTCCAAAGATTCTGCGATCGCATGGGCCAACATTGTTTTTCCTGTGCCGGGTTCCCCTTTGAGTAATAGGGGCATTTCAAGGGCCATGGATATGTTGACGATCTTTGCAAGTTCCGGATCCAGCACATATTTAGTCGCGCCGGTGAACTTAATATTGTTGCTTTCTGCCATTGGGCGAAACTCCTTTTTTCCAGCGAATAGTCTATTTTTGATGATATTTTTTAACATCCCGGAATACTTATTCCTTTATGTCACTGGTGATATTGATGAGAATTTCCAATTCAAGCCTCTATTTTTAGCGTTGGGCTTGCCTTGAGTCAATGGTTGCCAGTTAAATACGCGTTGGTTTTTTGGAGAAAATTGCTCAACACCTGGCGCGGGCGCGTTATGGGGGCTGGGAATTATTTTTAATTTTTTTTCAGTAAACATAGATAAGTTCGATTGTCGCGAGGATTTTTCCCTTGACAATAACTCAGGGCAG
>CAZFJT010000123.1:0-3921 GCA_964519135.1 uncultured Syntrophales bacterium
AGGCCGGAATGAAATTTCATTTCATTCCGTGTTTTATTTAGAGAATTACTATATTATATTCATGAATATATTCACCATTATGTTCATCATCATCATCTTCATTCTTTGCCTTCATTCTTTGCCTTCATTCTTTGCAATTACAATGCCGAAGAGCTTCCTAATGCCATGAGACAACTAGAACGCGTCTTTCATTATACGTCACAGGAAATACTATAGAGTTTAAGGCCAATAATCCGGCGGACGCCTCAGGCAAGGGGTCTTGGCGCCTAAAATCTAATTCGTGACCAAATTTCAGTGTCAGATATTATGACACCATAAAGAGCAACTGTAAAATTGGTCGTCGATTATCGGCGCACGCTTATAGAAAGAACCGGTTTTGCATATACATGATATTTCTCTGGTCACATGAAGGGGTCTTATGTCTTTTTTATTCAAATCAACTCTAATTAACCCCCAAGTTCCTGTGGTCGACCTCTACAGAATAGGTGAAAAAAATGAAGTGTTGAATTTAAATGTAAGCAAGACCGATTAGTCCAGACCTTTTGTCCCATGGGAATTCCAACCCTTCATTACGATGATGAAACCAGATGGCACGCCAATTGCTCAAAAATTGTCTCAAGACGCGGCGCTTGAATATGCGCCTTAGCCGCGGGAAAAATAATGAAAGGCCGAGATCGCGCCATGGAAAATACGCGCATAGCCGATATATTCGACCAAATAGCGGATTTATTATCCCTGACCAACGCCAACCCCTTTCGCATACGCTCCTATAGGGCCGCGGCGCGAACCATACGAGATCTTTCCGAAGATGTGCAACGGCTGGCCAGGTCCCAGGGAGACAGTCTCACTGACTTGCCCAATATTGGAGAGAGCCACTCTGAGAAAATCCGGGAGATTATAAACACAGGGACATGTGAGGCGCTGGACCAATTGAGAAAAAAAGTTCCTGGCAGCCTCCCGGACCTGCTGGACGTTCCCGGACTAGGGCCCAAAAAAGTGGGGCGGATGTACAGAGACCTGAATATCAAAAGCCTGGAGGATTTAAAGGTCGCGGCTGAAAAAGGCAAGATAGCGGAACTGCCCGGCATGGGAGAAAAAACTGAAGAAAACATTTTGGATGGTCTGAGTACTCTGGAGCAAACCTCCCAACGATTCCTATATCATGAAGCTTCAGATTATGTCCGGTCGCTCGGCAATCTATTGGATGGTATCGACACGATCAGTCAATGGGAAATCGCAGGCAGCTTCCGTCGCGCAAAGGAGACAGTAGGAGACCTGGACGTTATAGTTGAGGCTGGAAATCGTTCTCTGGCCACCAAAGGAATCTTGGATTATGACCCGATTGAGCAAATAATAGCTCAAGGTAATGAAAAGGTTTCCGTTCGATTGAACAACGGGCTTCAGATCGATTTCCGCTACTTTGAACCGGAATCCTTTGGGTCCGCCCTGGCCTACTTTACCGGCGCCAAGGCCCATAACATAGCCATGCGAAAACTCGCCCAGGAGCGCGATTGGAAGCTGAACGAGTATGGTCTGTTCAAGAACGACCATCGCCTTGGTGGTAAGACTGAAGAATCAGTATACCACCGCTTGAACCTTGATTGGATACCACCTGAATTGCGGGAGGACAGGGGCGAATTAAAGGCTGCGAAAGAAAAAGACCTGCCAAAACTCGTTGACCTGGAAGACATTCGAGGGGATCTCCATGCGCACACAAAGGCCACGGACGGTGTGAATACCCTTGAGGAAATGGCGCGGGCAGCGGTGGAACGTGGATACGAATACCTGGCCATAACCGAGCATTCCAAGGCGGTAACCATAGCCAAAGGCATGAATGAGGATCGCCTACGCAAGCATATGGATAAAATCCGTGAGCTGAACGAGGATCTGGACGATTTATGGCTTATACCCGGCGTTGAAGTGGACATATTGAAGGATGGGGCGTTGGATCTGGATGAAAAATTATTGTCAGAGCTGGATTGGGTAGTGGCAAGCGTCCATTCGCACTTCCGGCTGGATGAAAACGAAATGACCGATCGACTTTTAGGGGCCATAAACAGCGGGGTTGTGCATTGTCTCGGGCATCTTACGGCTCGGATGATCGGGAAGCGGGACCCAATAAAGTTTGACATGGACCGGATTCTGGATGCGTGCTCGCACAAGGATGTCTGCCTGGAAATCAATTCACAACCGGACCGTCTTGATCTTCCTGACATATATTGTCGTAGGGCCAAGGAAGCGGGAGTGAGATTTTCAATATCAACGGACGCACACAATATATCCGAGCTGGATTTTATGCGGTACGGCGCCCTTGTCGCGCGTCGCGGATGGCTCGAAAAACAGGATATCATAACGACCATGTCAGCGCGCCGCCTGGGTAAGCGCCTCAAGGATCGTGGGTAATAATTCTAAACGTTTACTCATACTTAAAATATCGTCCGGTCCCATGGACCACAGTAAAAAATGATTAAATGCAGCCAACATGAACAACTTGATAAGGCGCAGTTTAGATCATCGGCCGCGGATCTGATCTTAGAAAAGCAGTTTTGACAATAGCGCGGACAAGGCAATAACAAGGAGCCACAGCATGGGGTCCTCAAAGAAAACAGTTATAGGAGCGGTGGGATATATTGCTTCCGGTAAGGATCACCTGTTGAATTACATTGGAGATAATTACAATATTCCATTAGTATCAATAGGCGACATCGTTAGGGACATAGCTCGAGAGCATGGGGAGACACCTGACAGAAAGAGCTTGCACAAGATTACACGGAAATTGATCGTGCGATTTGGCGCGGATTACTTTGCAAAAAGGGCAATCCAACGAATCGAGGGATTGCGGGCCGAAACGGTCGGAGTGTCCGGCGTCAGGTCTCCGGCTGATATTGAAGCCTTTAGGGAACGTTTTGGAGATAGATTTATATTGGTCCACGTAAAGGTCGATGATATCCGGGTGCGCTATCGTCGAAGTCGAGAGAGGCGGGAAGCCCGGGACCCTCAAAGCTTCGAGGAATTTACCCGGCTGGATCGAAAGGATCGGGAGATTCTCAATATTGATGAAGCCATCACAAAAGCCGACATTACCATCCCCAACAACGAAGATCTGGACACTTTCCATGACCTTATAGACAAAGAACTGGTAGAGAACAGACTCAATACGGATTCTATGAAATGAACACCATCAGGAGAGAAATAACACTCTTTTAGTATGTGTTTTTCCCTTGTACACAACTAACAAACCAGTCACAGACGCTCTATACAGTGAAATAAAATACACAGTGGCCCAAATTGATATTTGACCATTCTATACGGAGGTTAACCATGACAGGATTACTAAGGCCATACACCGTTGAAACACCCAGGGGGCAATTTGTGATCTATCCGGGATCTACTGCAAAGGACACTGAATCCCACGAGCCAATACATTGGTACTTTGCCCCTGAGGGCCATGAAGGTCCACCCCACAGTCCGGGATTCTATTCATCTGAAGCCGCAGAAGAAGCCATGTGGGAGAGTCTTCAAGATAATTCCAAGTAAAGATCGCAGTCATCTTAGATGGGCGCTAAGAATCGAGGGTTCTCGGCGGATTTAGTGAATTAATCAGACCATAGGTTTTTGGTGATTTGCCTGGTATCATGCCAGGATCCATAAAGATCACTAGGCCGGGGGTCTTAATAATTCGGCCACTGGCGGACCGCACAAGGAGGATCTAATGTCTCATCACGACGGGAAAGAGTTGCATAACAAAGAGGATAGTCCCGTCAGGACAAGTAATAGCACACAGGATGTGGATATTGATCAAAACTCAGTGGATGGCCAAAAACCTGGCAAATGGTCTCCAAAGGACGGCGCGGCTTTTCCGGTGGTTGGTATAGGCGCTTCCGCCGGTGGATTGCAGGCTCTTGAGGCTCTCTTCAGTGG